>CAYVSF010000176.1:0-6575 GCA_964453775.1 uncultured Bacteroidales bacterium | reverse complement strand
GGTCCTGCATTGATTAGGATTTTTTTGCTAACTAGTTTTTTTTTTTGATGGAAGAGGTCAATAACCCGTTCTGTTATTTTATCGGGCTCTTCCATACGACCCTTCCCTGTAAGTCCACTTGCCAGTTCTCCGGAAGCCGGCTCTACAATAATATTACCATAGCTTTTAAGAATTTCGATATTCTTCAAATTTGCCGGATGCTGGAACATATCTAAATCCATAGCTGGCGCAATCATTACAGGACATTTTGCCGACATATAAGAAGTAATCAGCAGGTTATCAGCAATGCCATGAGCCATTTTTCCCATGGTATTGGCCGTGGCGGGAGCAATCAAATATAAATCGGCCCAAAGCCCCAGATCAACATGGCTGTTCCACTGTCCATTTTCGGGATCGAAAAAATCTACCAGTATGGGATTTTTTGATAAAGTGGCCAGGGTTAAAGGCGTAATAAATTCTTTTCCCAATTCGGTCATCACTACTTTTACATCTGCACCCTCTTTAACAAGTAACCGAACGAGTGTAGCAGCCTTATAAGCCGCTATACTTCCGGTAATTCCAACCAATATATTTTTCCCTTTTAATTTCACTCGAATAAAATTAAATTAAAAATCTTATTTTCAATAATATATTTGTGCAAAATCAGCATTTTTACTTCTAAAACCGTGTAACCCTCATGTTTTGTTCATATCCTTGTTGTGCAAGACAGTGCATGAGGGTTTCATCCGTTTATAATTTATTTTTAGTTGCCGGATGGAACATCCATTTCGCTTATAATCATCCTCGTGTGTGTTTAACAAATTAATCATGGATGTTTCACGAGAATAAAATTTACTTGGAAATTTGTTTTTCAAGTAAATTTGTAGAGCAATTTTGTCATCTCTTTTCTATACTCTTTGAACCTTTCCGCAATTGCAAGACAAGCTATGCTTTATTATCTTCGGTAAGCTGCAAGCTCGGTTCATGTCCTTTTTGTGTATTTAAGTGGATGAGGGTTTCATCTGCTAAGATTCTTCAGTTTCCTGTTCCACTTCAGCTTTACGGAAATAAATTTTGTCTTCCAGATATTCCTGGAGTGCAATCAAATTTGGCTTTGGTAAACGTTCGTAAAATCGACTAATTTCGATTTGCTCACGATTCTCAAACACCTCCTCCAGGTTATCTGTGTAAGAGGCAAACTCTTCCAACTTGCGGTTCAATTCTTCTTTCAACTCTTTACTTATCTGATTGGATCGTTTTGCCACGACACTTACTGCCTCATAAATATTTCCTGTTCTACCATCCAATGAATCTACATCTCTTGTGATGGTTGTGCCGGGAGCATTTGTCTTTTTGTAGTCTATTGTCATATCTTTAATTAATAGTTTAATTTCTCATTGCGCCTAATGCATCCTCATACATCTTTACAACTTCAACTTTATATTCACTCTTGGGAAATTCATTAATAAAGGTAAAGTACTCATCAATGGTAGCCTGGTAACGTTCCTGTTGCTTTTCCAAAACACTGTTATCAGCCAGCAGAAAATTCGACTTTACAATCAAATATAAAATTTCCTCACGATATTCCGTATTTGGATATTCAACAATCACATTTTCCAGTGCCACAATTGCGGCTTTATAATCACCCAGTTTATAATACAATTCTGCATTATAAAATGATTTTTTTGATAATTTCTGTCTCATTTCACTAATGAGTTCATTGCACTGTTTTACACGCTTACTATTGGGGTGGCGCGTCATGTAGAGTAAGAACCCATTTATAGCTTCATAGGTATAAGCCTGATCCAAAGTGTATCTTGGTGACAATTTATACTTGCTGTAGGCTGTCATAAACTCTGCCTCTTCAGCGAATTTACTATTTCCAAAGGTCTTATAAAACTCTTCGAAATAATGTCCGGCAAGCATGTAATCCTTCATGTAAAAACTACAATAAGCATTGTAAAAGAAAACCGTATCCGCCTGCCTTGTGGCTTTAAACAAAGGTCGCAACTGTTCAAATAATCCCTGGGCGCGTGCGTATTCCTCACTATTATAATACTCTAACGCTTTATTGTATTTTAATTTATAATCATGGCTTTTGAGCAATTTTTCGTACTTACATGCGCTCAAAGCAACCACTGCGAGTAATAAAAACAGTACTTTTCTCATATTTTTAACCATTTTGCAAAGGTATAATTATTCTTTTAAAATGCTATAATAAACTTAGATGCAAACGACGAATATACAGAATTTATTTTTCCATTTGCTAATTATTCAAAAAAACGTACTTTTGTGCGAGTAAAATCAATATAATCATAACAATGGTAGATTTATTTGACAAAATAAAGGCATCGGAAGGACCATTGGGACAATACAGAAAAGAAGCCCATGGTTACTTTACGTTTCCAAAACTAGAAGGTGAGATTTCTTCTCACATGATCTTTAGAGGCAAAGAGGTTTTAACCTGGAGTTTAAATAATTACATTGGACTGGCCAATCATCCTGAAGTAAGAAAAGCAGATGCGGAAGCTGCTGCTGATTATGGTATGGCCTCTCCTATGGGTGCACGTATGATGTCGGGGCAAACCAGCAAGCACGAAGAGTTGGAAGACAAACTGGCTGAATTTGTAGGCAAGCCCAAAGGGTACCTCTTAAATTACGGATATCAGGGAATGGTATCTATCATTGATTCATTGGTTAACCGGAACGATGTTATTGTGTACGATTCTGAATCGCATGCCTGTATTCTTGATGGAATGAGATTGCACATGGGAAAACGTTTTGTTTTTCAGCACAATGATATTGAGAACCTCAAGAAACAATTGGAAAGAGCGACCCGTCTATCGGAAAAGACTTGTGGTGGAATCCTGGTTATCACCGAAGGTGTATTTGGAATGGCAGGAGACCTTGGTAAGCTGGATGAAATTGCTGCGCTAAAAGATAAGTTCAATTTCCGCCTGTTGGTTGATGATGCGCACGGATTTGGAACAATGGGTGAAACCGGCGCAGGAACAGGTGAACACTTTCATGTACAGGATAAAGTGGACGTTTACTTTGCCACTTTTGCTAAAGCCATGGCAGGAATTGGTGCATTTGTAGCCGGTGATGAAGATGTAATTAACTACCTCCAGTACAATATGCGCTCACAGATTTTTGCAAAATCACTACCCATGCCAATGACAATTGGTGCTTTAAAGCGTCTGGAATTGTTGAAATCGGAAAAATCCCTGCGTGAAAATCTTTGGAGTGTAGTGAATGCCCTGCAATCAGGTCTAAAAGATGCCGGATTTGATTTAGGCAAAACAGAATCGCCGGTAACTCCTGTTTACCTGGAAGGATCTGTACCTGAAGCAACGAGCATAACAATGGATTTAAGAGAAAATTACAATATTTTCTGTTCCATCGTTATTTATCCTGTTATTCCAAAAGGACAAATCTTACTGCGCCTTATTCCAACAGCCATACATTCTCTGGAAGATGTGGAATATACCATCAAGGCTTTCTCAGAAGTGAAGAAAAAACTGGAAGCAGGTGAATACAAAAGCGAACGAATAGCGCAATTATAAGTTTAAAGAAACCAAAGCATAAAGAAGGTCGCCAATTTTAGCGACCTTTTTTATTTTATATGCACAAATCATTTTACTGTGCTGTAAGAAAGCGTTCTGCATCCATTGCTGCACGACATCCTGAACCGGCAGCAGTAACAGCCTGTCTATAAACAGGATCCTGAACATCTCCGCATGCAAAAACACCTTCCACATTTGTTTTTGAAGTTCCTGGAATCGTTTTGATGTAACCTACATTGTCCATTTCCAGATAATCCTTAAATATATCTGAATTGGGTTTGTGCCCAATGGCCGCAAAAAAGCCTTTGATATCAATTTGTGTTTCGTTTCCGGTGTCATCCACCACAATCGCCCCATTCACTCCGGTTTCGTCACCAACAATCTCTTTGGTGTTATGCTTATAAAGGATCTCAATATTTTTTGTGTTTTTTACACGCTCCTGCATCACTTTAGATGCTCGCATGTGATCCTTTCTGATAATAAGATAAACTTTGTTACAGATTCCAGCAAGATAGGTAGCTTCCTCGGCAGCCGTATCGCCACCTCCAACAACGGCAACATCCTGTCCCTTATAAAAGAAACCATCACAGGTAGCACAAGCAGATACGCCCTGTCCTTTAAACTTCTCCTCCGATTCCAGTCCTAAATACTTAGCTGTTGCCCCGGTCGCAATAATTAGCGTTTCTGCTTCAATTTCTTTGTTGTTGTCCACGGTTACTTTAAAAGGTCTTTGACTTAAATCGGAAGCCGTGGCTATACCAAAGCGCACATCTGTTCCAAAACGCTGCGCTTGTTTCTTCATATCTTCCATCATTTCGGGACCAGTAATTCCTTCCGGATATCCGGGAAAATTTTCAACATCAGTTGTAGTTGTGAGCTGTCCTCCAGGCTCTAATCCTTCATACATAACAGGATTTAAATTTGCACGAGCAGCATAAATTGCTGCGGTATATCCTGCCGGGCCTGATCCAATGATTAAACACTTCACCTTTTCTACTTCACCTGATGAATCATTTTTAGTTTTATCCTCCTCGAGGTTGTCCATTGATTTAAATAGTGCCATTTTCTTTCTATATTTTAAATGATTGTTTATTCAGTTACTTATCTAGATATTTCGTTATCTGATACACAAAGTTAGCAATAAATATACCAATTAAAATCTGCTGAAAATTTTGCATATTCGCAATAGTTCGTTATTTTTGCTCCACATTTTCGGGATGTAGCTCAGTCCGGTTAGAGTACACGTCTGGGGGGCGTGGGGTCGCGCGTTCAAATCGCGCCATCCCGACTAAAAAGTTCGACTTCGTCGGACTTTTTTTATGCCTTAAACGCTGGACTCAGACATATTGTCAGAATAAAATCTGACAAAACTATTTTTTAGCTTTCATGTATTCTTTCTTTATCCTTAACATATTATCAAAAAGTGTTTAGGGAATTCTTATTTTTGTAAATAGCAAAGTAGATGAGATAAGCAAAACAAAAAACAAACAGATGAAACCCTCATCCACTTAATTACACAACAAGAACATGAACCGAGCTTGCGAGCTCACCGAAGCTAATAAGGTATAGTTTGTCCCGCAATTGCAGGAAAGGATTCACGAGTACAGAAAAGAAACGACAAAAAGAACTTACATATTAACTTAAAAAACAAGCTTTTAACTAAATTTTATACCTGTGAAAAAAATCCTTGTGCTTTTTATTATTCCTCTCTTATTATCCTGTTCAGCTATTAAAAAACCACCTATTGATAGTCGTTATGAGTTTTCTATCGTCTATTATGATGTGGAAAATATGAAAGATACTATCAACAATTCAGGTATAGATGATGAAGCATTTACCCCACATGGAGAATTAGCCTGGAACACAACAAAATACGAAAGGAAGGTGACTGATATAGCCACGGTTCTCGACAGCATAAACCAGGCTTTTCCATCAACCAAAGGAATATTTATATTAAGGGAAGTTGAAAACATTGAAGTAGCCCGGGAACTTATGAGAAAATCGGCCATTCTTCATTCGAATAATCAGTTTCAACCGGTTTATTATCCCTCAGGACAAAACGCCAATTGTGTTATATTTTACAATAGTCGTTTATTTCATACTGTAAAAACAAATTCTTTTGTCATAGATAACTCAAACGCATTATTATTATCATTTAAAGTATACACACCTGAAGATAGTTTACGAGTTTTAATTATAGAAGAGGATATAAAATCAAGCCAACAGAACATTATATTAGAAGATTACCCGGATCTCAATCTCGTTTTGAGATATATTTCCCTGAAATTCAATAAGAATGAAAAAATTCTCCCATTAAAAGTTGTTCTGATCGGAAATGAATTGTATACCACTGAAGAAACTCAGAATACACCTCTCCCTAAAGGTTCAAAAATAGTTTCTATAGGTGGATACATCACTTCAGACTTGATTCAGTTGTTGTCTTCTTATATTAATACTCCTCTGAAAACCGGTAGAGACATCTTTATCCAAGATTCTATGATGAGGCTTTTACCACGCGTTATCGAAATCAAGAATGAATGTGTTGTTGAATTCCTTCATGATGGAAAAATAGAAAAAACTATAGTTTTGCTTCAAGATTCTGTAGGTCAAGGAACAGCCAATAACAAGACTACTGAAGAAATTAAAATCAGTGTTTATAAGGATCGTGGCCTTGAGCTACCAATTTTGAAGATCAACAGGTTCTCAGGAAATGATTTTAGCATATACAGAGAAGTTGTAGATTCCTTTTTTGAAAAATACTTTGATTCGGATTATTGTGTAATTGACATCAGGAAAAATTCAGGAGGAAATTCATCTTGGGGTAATTATGTTTTGAACTACTTTGCTCCTGATGAATATAAAACACATGACAGGTTCGATTATCTTGTCAGTGATCATGCAAAAGAAAAGCTGGGATATGAATTTCACAGAAGATTGTATTATAAAAGGATACCATCTATTCTTTGGGATAGTCCATTATATAAAATTATTCCAGGTGTCCAAGCCCTTGGAAGATTGATAAACTCTGAG
>CAYVSF010000175.1:0-6576 GCA_964453775.1 uncultured Bacteroidales bacterium | reverse complement strand
CGGACTTACAATCTTATGATCAGTAAACTTCACACCACCTTCATTCCTATAGGGCATGTGACAATCGGCACAAGCCAGCCCCCTTTGACCGTGAATGCCTTTCATGAAAATCTCGTAATCGGGGTGCTGGGCCTTAAGCATAGGTGCCTTACTTATGGAATGTGTCCAATCGGCGAAGCCATAGCTATCGTAATATTCCTCCATCTCCTCAACTGAGGTCCCTTTATCCCAGGGGAAAGTAAGGTATTTGCCATCGCCTTTGAAGTAATACTCCACATGACATTGCGCACATACGAGCATTCTCATCTCCTGATGAGTACTTTTTTCAATGTCTTCACTTCTTCTTTCAAAAGCTTCGACAAGAGCCGGTCGGGAGATCCTTAAGTTCATATTGTTCGCATCATGACAATCGGCACATCCAATGGCATTTACAATTTGATGTCCGCGCGATCCCCATTCGCCTTTATAAAACTCCGCTGCCCCTACTTCATTCATCACCCTGGGCACATCAGGCGATTTACAAGTCCAGCAGGTATTGGGCATGGGGCTGTCCTTTCCATCAACCGGGGAACCTGTTCGCAATATTTCGCGGATATCTTTGATGGCATAATAATGACCGCGACCCTGGTTGTATTCTTTTGAAAATCCATAACCGGCCCATAGAACAACCAAACGAGGATCCTCTTCCAGCATATCAATAAAGGCATTGCCATTATACTTGCTGTGGAAACTAGTATCAGCGGTTGCGAGGAAACGCTCGTATTGGCGGGGAAAATTCTCACCCCAGATTTCATTACGGGGCTCCCACTGCGAGTGCTCAACTTCAGGAGTGTAAGCAAAAACAGCTTCAGCTCTTCGCTCTACAACCGAAGATGCCAGCAATCCCAACATAAATACAATCACAATGGTTACAAAGAAAATCAGCCATCCAATAATAGGCTTTTCTTGTATTTGCTGTCGAATGGGTTTCATAAGTAATCTATTTAATTATTGTCTTCGTTCATGATATCTTTTAACCAATCAGGTACAGGGCTCTTTGGTAAAGGCACCCTGGCATCTGGTGTGCTGGACAAAGAATTCACCCTTCCGTGTGGCACCGTTCGATGACAATCCCAACACAGGCGTCCTTCCCTAATTGCCTCATGCATAGGACTTATTTGTGCAATCTTAGGATCAACAATTAATTCCTGATGACATCGCACACAATTCTGATGTACAACATCTCTCCCTGCTTCCTTTATATGTATAACCTGGGGTTCGCTTCGAAGTGTAAAAATAGTTGCATGCCTCAGTCCATCCTTCGCCTTAAAATAGTAATGATTAACAATGTTATTGTGGGGAACATGACAATCGTTACAATGTGCTTGCTCCCGGTGTGAGCTGTGCGACCAGGTGGTATATTGCGGAGCCATAATATGACAATTTACACAGGTTGAAGGATTGTCCGACAAATAGGAATGAGCTTTGGAAATATAAAAGGTATAAAGCCCTAAACCACAAAATATCGCCAATAAAATAATTACAGGTACACGCCAATGCGCTGGTGGTATTAACTTCTGAATAAAAGTCTTTAGCCCCATAAAAACACTCTTTTTAACAAAATACAAAAAAGTAAAAGAATTTAAGAATTCTTTTACTTTTATTCCGGTATTTTAGAATTAGTTTAAATAAAAAAGCCTGCTTCGAAAAAGGAAACAGGCCAATGCAATACCCTGAAATTTTTTAATCAAGCCCGTATTGTAATAAAAGAAGCAGAGCTTTTACGCTCATTGCTCCCTGGCTTTCTTCTATTACCCGGGTATGTTCTACATCTGGACTAATGATGGTATTCTTTATCATATGTGCTTCATAACCAATATCCTGCGCTCCAAAATAGCTTGCCAATACACATCCGGTGCCGCTTAATCCTGTAAGAAAAAGCATATTGATTTTTTTCTCTTTCAGTAGCTGATCAAGCTTAGTGTTGTTGAAGGCATTTCCGTGATTTTTTATCACCATGGGGTCGGAATCTTGTACGGCGATGGCATCAACGAACTCAAATGCTTCTGTTCCTTCTTCAGGACCCTGGCCAGGAGTTGTATGATACACCCTGATGACAGGCAAATCATGCTTCCTAAACAGCGCAATGGAATAGTTTATATACTCATAGCGCGTCTCTATATCCTCTTTATCCATCCAGTTTACAAATTCATTCTGAATATCGACGACTAATAAGGCAGGGTGAAGCTCTTTTATACCTTTAGATTCTTGAGATTTTAAGGTAGCTACAGATATTGCAAGTAAAATAATAAATGAGATTATCCTTTTCATGATTTAATTTTTAGTAAAAATTTGACAATTCTGGGTACTTTATAATAGTAATCATTAGTAATGACCCTTTAGTTGATGAATACCCTCCTAAAATCATTGTTTAATATAGTATAACAAGCTATAAAAACAATACCCGGGAATTTTCCCGGGTATCCTTTAAACAAACCTATGAAAAGAGATAAACCTCTCAAAACAAACTTAAACGAATTTTATATGCCAGTAATACGAATTTCTGTTCTCCGATTCACCTGATGCTCTTCTTCCGAGCATTGTACCCCATCCACACATCGGTTCTTAATATTTGATTCTCCGTATCCTTTTGCTGTGATCCTATTGCTATCAATTCCTTTACTAACAATATAATCCACTGCAGCCTGCGCTCTTTTTTGCGATAATTCCTGGTTGGATTGTGCATTCCCCCTGGCATCGGTATGCGAACCCAATTCTATTTCCACATTGGGATTATCTCTAAGAAACTGCACTACTTTATCCAATTCTTCTGCAGCATCCGGACGAATATCCCATTTACCCAAATCATAATAAATATTAGGTATTTCGATAAGCTTGTTCACAGCAATCTTTTCAAATCCCAAATCAACAAATTCGCTGGCATCAACCCAGGCAGCTTCCTTCCCTAAGGTAGAATATTCCGTACGTATGGCAAACATGCCTTCCTTCTCAAACAATATCTTATAGTAGGTATCTTTTTCCAGTTTAATCCTAAAACTACCATTAGGTTCAGAAGTAAATGTTTCTGTGGTATTGGTTTTAATATTTTCAATATTGATTTTTACTCCTGAAAGTGCTTCCCCGGTTTCTTTTTCATACACTTTACCATAAATGCCCCATTCGGGTGTCTGGTTCAATTGAATGGTATAGTTTAAGGCTCCATCTGTTTTTTCCATCTTTTTCGGCTCAATTTTAGCTTCAAAGGGCAGATAACCTTCCTTTACAGCCTTTATGGTATAAGTCTGATCCGGATCTATACCCACACGAAAATCGTATTCATCGCTTGAGGCCATTAACCGAATTGGATTATTCTCCTCATCCCGGAGTAAAATTCGGGAAAATTGAATGCGCTCGCCTGTTTTTGCATCGACAACATTTCCCTGGAGAAAAAGGGTAAACTCTACCTGGTTCAGCACTTCTATAGAGTAAATATCATCGCTTCCCTGTCCTCCTTCACGATTGGAGGCAAAATAACCAAAGGAACCATCATCTTCCAGGTAAATGCTAAAATCATCTTTCGAAGAATTCACGGGATGACCCATGTTTTTTAATTCGTAATCATTTTCACCCACCTGCTGGGCAACAAATAAGTCCAATCCTCCCAAGCCCAAATGGCCATTGCTGGCAAAATAAAACCTTCCGGACTCATGATGGAAAGGGAACATTTCATCCCCTTCTGTATTTATGGTTTTTCCCATATTTACCGGTTCAGACCAACCGGATTCTGAGCGTGTGGTATAATATAAATCTGTGCCTCCAAATCCTCCCGGCATATCCGAGGTAAAATAGAGCGTATTCTGGTCTGGGCTTAAAGCCGGATGGCCGCACGAATAGTTCTCAGAATTAAAAGACAGTGCAACAGGCTCTTGCATCTCGCCATCCACAATCTTTCCAACATATAGGAGCAGATTATCACGATTATCCCTGCCCCGTTTGGGTAAGCCAAATTTAGAATTGTTCCGGGTAAAGAAAATTTCTGTACTATCCTTACTCAATACAGCCGGACCATCATGGAAGGCCGTATTAATTTTTCCTTTTAAGTATTTTGGGGTAGCATTTTTTTTCTTCACATTCACCCAGTAGATATCCAAATAGGGTTCTTCATTCCAGGCATGCTCATACCTGATGATGGCTTCATCTTTTCGCGCTGATGTAAAATAAAGGCGGTTTCCCCTTTGTGCCGGACCAAAATCAGAATAAGAGGAATTAAAAATGCAATTCCTGATTTTATACTCTCCTTTCTCTTTGAGGTCCTCTACTTTTTCAGATGCACCTACTTTTTTCTGTGCCCTGGAATCTTCTTTTCTGATAACAGCATATTTCTCCATCCATTCATCTGCTTCTTCGTATTTCTCATTGAAGCGTAAGACTTCTGCATAATGATAATAATCATCGGCATGTGCATCCTTCTTTTGCGTTAAAATTTCGTAATACTTCTCTGCCCTAGCTCCATCTCCGGTCTTATAATAAGCGTCTGCGAGTTTTCTATAGATTGGAGAGGAGGTAAACTCATCTTCAACCAATTTATCATATAGCCTGATGGCTTTCTTATATGCAAGCTTTTCGTAATGCTTATTGGCCTGTTTTAGCACGAAAGTGTTGATCAATGAATCCAACTTACCTTTGGCATAACTGGCATCATTTGACACAAATAAAGCCGTTAAAATTAGTAAAGGCATGATATGGCGTCTCAAAGTTCTCATCGGGTGAATATTTTATAACTTTTTATAATCGATTGCTTATATGTCGTTTAGAAAAAACGGGGTGATTTCACATTATTTCCAAAGAAATTATCGAAATCAAAACTGATCAGGATTTCGTGAGTTCCGCTATTTCTGCCTGAAAGACCGTTTAACTGGAAATCGTAACCATAACCAACTGTCAACTGATCGGTTATCCTGTAGTCGACGAATAATCCTGCTGCATCTCCAATCCTGTACATAGCGCTTAACCATAATCTTTCCACGTATAGAAACTGCAAACTGACATCATTTGAAGGGGGAGCCCCTTCCACAACTTTTGTTAACAGGGTTGGCTTAAATTTCCATTTAGAATTTAAATCCATCACATAACCGCCAATTAAATAATAATGTCGTTTGATCTCATTGCCCTGTAACATTTGTTCTTCATCCACGCTGGATTCAAAAAGTTTCGGGGCAGATAATCCCACATAAAAATTATCCGAATACAAATAAAACCCCACACCCACATTGGGATCCAACTTCTTCTCATTTTGCATGAATTCCGGATCCATCTCATCAGTCAGGCTAAGATCGGTTAATCCTACATAGTAATAGCTCAAACCACCTTTAATTCCCATGGATAGAGTCAACTTCTCATTCAACTTGAGACGGTAGGCATAATTACCCGTAAAATAGGTATTGCTAACCGGACCAATCTCATCATCCACCACCGTAAAGCCTACGCCAATTTTCTTCTTATTAATAGGCGTATGAAGGGCAACGCTATAGGTCTTCGGAGAGCCTTCAAGTCCTAACCATTGCAACCTCGAAAGTGATGTAAGATTCAAGGTATTCCTGGTTCCGGCATAAGCAGGATTAACCGCAACAGTATTAAACATATACTGCGTAAACATGGGTTCCTGTTGCC
The DNA here is from genome assembly GCA_964453775.1 of uncultured Bacteroidales bacterium. Classification (GTDB taxonomy): domain Bacteria; phylum Bacteroidota; class Bacteroidia; order Bacteroidales; family UBA12077; genus CAYVSF01. The sequence goes on along the minus strand of CAYVSF010000175.1, from coordinate 927 downwards.
CCCTGGCCTCAATCGACATCAGGATGAGCATACACCCCAGGAGAATCATGTTTGTTCTTTTATTCGTCTTCATATCTCAACAATTCTTTGCTATTATCTTTAAATTGACAGTTTATCGTTTCAGGTAAATACTCCCACTTAACTCCTCACCTGTATCTTTAATCTCTATCACATAGAAATAAGTACCTGTCGACATTACCTTACCCAGACTTCCATTTGTATTTGTTCGTCCGTCCCAGGAATTATCATAGTTATCGCTTGAATACACCAGATTTCCCCAGCGATTGTAAATCCGAATGCTCACCCGGTCATATTTATCCATTCCACCTATCGTAAACACATCGTTGTACCCGTCATTGTCAGGTGAGAAAGCATCAGGAACAAAGAGTCCTTCAAAATCATTGTCCTTATTCACCAGACTTAAGTCATCCAGTGCTATTTCATTATAATTCGGATCATCACTTACTGAAGCAGCAATGCTGACTGTGTATTCCACGTCTCCATCCACTTCAATATCATCGATTCCATAAACGGTAAGTTCCGAAGTATCCGACCAATTATCAGGTGTAAACAATAACTGAACAGTGCTTGTCTCTCCTTCTGATACATCCGATGAACTCACATCCAATGTAACTTCAGACAATGGCTCAGAATTAAGCACAAACTTAAATACTGCATTATCACCTAATTCGGAAGTTTCTCCCCGATGGGTATCAAGGACTATTCCAGCTTCATCATCATCGAAATTAACGGCAGATACATCTTTCACATTCAGATTGTTATAAATGGTATCTGCGCTACTTGCAAAGCCTGTAATTATCATAAAGCGCTGATCTCCATCATCCACATCATCATCAATCCCGCTCACATTTACGTCTTGTGGTACATTCCAGTTCGTTGCATTAAAAACCAACTCTGAAATACCAG
>CAYVSF010000174.1:0-6579 GCA_964453775.1 uncultured Bacteroidales bacterium | reverse complement strand
ATTTCTGGGTTTTTACATCGGCCGAAGCCGATATGACCCAGGTAAAGTACCCGGTAATTGTGAAACCTAAGATGGAAAGCGTTTCTTTTGGATTGAAAGTAGTTTATAAAGAGCATGATTTACGGGAGGCCGTTCGGTATATTATTGATGAATATAACCAACAGGCATTGGTAGAGCAGTTTATCAGGGGGCGTGAGTTTGCAGTTGGCATATTGGGAAACTCCCCGGCTGAGACCTTTCCGGTTCTGGAAATTGACTTAAATGGAGATCCGGATGCAATACAAACGGTTGATGACAAGCAAAAACAGCCAAAAACTAAAATTTGTCCTGCAAAACTTGATCCTGCACTGGCAAAAAGGATGCAGGATATAAGCATAAAGGCCTTCCAGGCTTTGGATTTGCGTGATTTCTCGCGTGTGGATATTCGTTTGGATGAAAAGGATAACATTTACCTGCTAGAGATCAATTCTATGGCCAGTTTGGGTGCTTCAGGTTCGTATCCGACAGCTGCCAGGGTGGCAGGATACGATTTTGATACATTAGTTAATCGTATGCTGGATGTGGCGGCAGTTCGCTACTTTTCTGGAAGTATAATGCACCAACTTCCGGGTGAAAACCTCCAAAATAAATCTTCCCAGGCAGCCCGCATGCGCAGTTTTATTAAAGCCCGTCAGCAGCAAACCGAACTTTTCTTACATAAGCTGGTAGACACCAATACCCACATCCGAAATGTGGAAGGGGTAAACCATGCCGGACACTTGCTGACTTCCGAATTGAGCCAGCTTGGGTTTTCCCATGAAATTTATCCGCAACTGGAAGTGGGCAATATTTTTACTTTACCAATGCTATCAATCAGTACCTTGATTATCTTCTTTTATTGCCCCTGGATAATCGGGTAAAACTTGCCAGGCATGAATATTTTACCGGGCATGAGCAATACCTGGAAGGAACCGGGATATGGGAGAATAAGGGTGGAGCTGCTATTTTGCTATCTGCATTGCAGGCTTTACGTTTTATACGGCAGCTAAAGAAAAAGAAGATTGGCATTCTTTGTACCAGCGATTCCAGTATCGACGGACGTTATTCGAGGGAGTATATTCGTTCCAAATCGACAACAGCAACCAGGGTGTTGGCATTGAGTGGATCTTCCAGAAATGGTGCCCTGGTATTGTCCCGTTCCGGATCTGCACTTTATTATCTTGAAGTAAAATTAGTAAAAAAAGAGCCGGCCGAAAATGTTTCCTTAACAGCTTTGCATTTTAATAAAGCTCTGGCAGCAATTACGAACATTTCCAGGGATAACCCGGAGAATGTGATTGCTCCGTTCGATATGCAGTATCAGAGTAATATATTTAAAGGACAGGCACACGGTTCTGCCGGTATCAGTGTGCGATATAATTCTTTGGAAGCATTGCAGGAAATTGAGGAAAAGATGAAGAAAATTATTGCACAATTGAAACGCCATAAAATCTTCAAGGTGCATTTTGAGGGAGGAGCTAAGCGACCACCCATGGAATTGTCCGAAGGAGTCGAAGCTTATTATAAGGCTGTAAAAGATCTGGCTCGCGAAATAGACGTACGCATAAGCCGTGAGCATCGGTGGAGTTCTTCCGATATTTGTCACATCCCTCAAGCTGTTTTAAAAATGGACGGGCTGGGGCCTGTTGGTGAATATCTCCCCTCGGGCAATGAACGCATTTTCCGACATAGTCTTTCCGAAAGAAGTCTGCTTCTGGCCATGATACTTAAATCTGAAGTATAAAAGTGAGAAGTTTTTTTAGTTCGGTTATTTGTAAACAAAAAAAACTTATCTATATTTGTGCCCACATTTTTTTAGATTAGAAGCACTATGAAAACAGAAGAACGCATACAAAAACAGCGGGAGTTGGTGGAGCAATTGGGCAGGCACTACGAGCAGGAAGGCTTGCAGCCTATAGCTGCCCGTATTTTGGGATTGTTGATGGTGATGGACAAGGAGCAGTATACCTTTGATGAAATTGTTGAGGATTTACAAATCAGCAAAAGTTCTGCGAGTAATGCCCTTCGTTTACTGGAGATAAGAGATTTAATTGAATACGTAACGCATCCAGGAGATCGAAAACGCTATTTTAAGATAAAAACACACGATGCCTTTCGATCCATAGACGAATTCGAAAAGAAATTGAGAGATAACAAGTTGCTTTTAAGCAAGTTAGTGGATTTAAAAGCCGATAATAATTCCGAGAATGCCAGATTTTTCAGGTCGCTTTTGGATCTGCTGGATTTTGCCCTCGATAATTTTGAGCGGCTTAGAGATGATTATATGAATCACTAAGCTATTTTTTTCCTTTCATAGTTCGTTAAATTATAAACAATGTAAATAATTATGAAGTATTTGATGTTGCTAAGCTGTGGCCTGCTATTGACAATGCAGGTATTGTTTGGACAGGAAGCCAGGGTGTCTTTGAGTTTGAAAGATGCTCAGGAGTATGCTATTGAGCATAATAAAGAGCTTATGAATGCCAGAGAGGATATTGAGCTGGCTAAATTAAAGTATAATGAGGCACGTTCCCAGGGACTACCCCAAGTTAATGGTTCGATGGATTATATGACCAATTTTAATTATGAGTTTGAATTTAGTGCTGGAGCTGGTACCTCGGAGCCACCCGATATTGATTATAGCCTGCTTGATGCCGGTGATTATGAGGTTTTGAGCGCTATAAATTCTATGTTCAGCGGAGGCGCTTCTACGATTGTGATGGAAGATCAGGCTAATGCCTCGGTTCAATTAAGTCAGTTAGTGTTTAGCGGACAATACTGGATTGGACTGGAGATGTCGAAAATTGCCGAGGATCTTTCAAGGAAACAATATCTCACTTCCGAATTGGATATCAAACAATCGGTTGCAAATACTTACTACCTTGTTCAGGTAACGAAAAATAACCTCCACATCTTAGAGAAGAATATTGAAAATATGCTTACCGTTAAGAAGCATACCAGTGATATGGTTAGAGTGGGTATGGCCGAGCAAACCGACCTAGATCAGATTAGAATTAATGTATCCCAGTTAGAAAACACATTACAATCAGCAAAAAGAAATTTACAGTTGAGTTACAATATGCTTCGAATGCAGCTTGGAATAAGTGATACTGTGGAGATTGCCCTGGAAGAATCTCTGGATGATGTACTGGCGCCTATAACGAATAGTGATTTACAGTCTAATGAGTTTTCTCCTGATATGAATGCCACTTATCAAATGGTAGAACTCCAAACCAAGGTACAGAAAAAGCAGGTAAAAATGGAGAAATGGGCTTATGCTCCGGTTGTGACAGGATTCTATAGTTATACCGAAAAAATATTGCGTTCGGGTTTTGATTTATCTCCCAACCATGCTGCCGGTTTGACCCTATCCTTGCCGATATTTTCCGGTGGCCAGCGTCAGTCAAAATTAAACCAGGCAAAAATTGAACTGGAAAAGGCCCAAAGGAGCAAATCCTACCTCGAGGATCAATTACAACTGCAGGCAAATCAATTGCATTATGACTTTATAAGTGCCATGGAGAATTATAAAACCCAGAAAGAGAATGTGAAAGTTGCAAGGAACCTTTATGACAATATTGCCAACAAATACAGACAGGGCTTGGTTTCCAGTTTGGATTTAACACAGGCCAATTCCAACTATTTACAGGCTGAGAATAATTACAATTCTGCCGCCTTAAAGCTTCTTCAATCGAAGCTTGCCCTGGAACGATTGTATAATTTACTTTAATAAAAAAATAACATTCAAATAGATAATAACAATGAAACGTATAAAAATTAGCATTTTAATGCTTGCACTGTCCGGGGTTTTTTTGCATGCCTGTCAGCAGCCAACAGAAGATAAAGCAAATACAAAAAAAGAAAGCAAAGTATTTCCAATTAAGCAAATCGATTTAGAAAAAGAGAAGATGATACGGAGCCTGGAATATACTGCGAATATGGTGGCATTTGAAGAGATTCATTTGGCTCCGGCCTCGCCCGGACGCATTGAATCGATCAATGTTGAAGTTGGTGATCATGTAAAAATGGGGAAAGTATTGATAGAAATGGACAACACCCAATTGCGCCAGGCAATAATTCAGATGGAAAATGCGCGTTCCAATTACAGGCGTTTGGATACCCTGTATAATCTGGGAAGTATTTCTGAGCAGCAGTATGAGCAGGTTCAAACACAATATGAGGTCGCCAAATCCAATGTGGAATTTCTAGAAGAAAACACCACAATTGTATCTCCACTCACCGGAATAGTTACTGCAAAATATTTCGAAGCAAAGGAGATGTATTCAGGTGCTCCTAACACTGCTGCTGGCAAAGCGGCCGTGATTACCCTGATGCAAATACACCCTTTAAAGGCATTCATAAGTGTATCGGAGCGTTATTTTCCGGTTTTAGAGGAAGGAATGAAAGCACAGCTTCGCATGGATATGTACCCAGGAGAAGTATTTACAGGGGAAATTTTCAGAATCCATCCAACGATAGATCCAACCAACAGAACATTCAATATTGAATTGAGCATTCCCAATGCAGCAGAGCGCTTAAGACCAGGAATGTTTGCAAGTTTTAAGCTGGAAGTTGGTGAAGAAGAGATGTTGGTTGTCCCGGCTATAGCAGTTACAAGAGAAGAGGGAACCAATAATCGATATGTTTACCTGAACCGAAATGGGAAAGCGAAGCGTTTTCAGGTAAAAATAGGGAAGCGATTTGACGATAAGCTCGAAATTCGATCTTCAGCCATCCAGGCGGGAGATAAGTTAATTGTTGCAGGCCAGGCTTCTATTGAAGATGGGGCAGAAGTAAAAGTTGTGAAATAGGACGAACCGGACTAAAAAATTGAATTATGAGTATATATGGAAGTGCTGTAAGGAAGCCCATAACCACCCTAATGATATTCATGGCAGTGATTGTAATGGGCATCTATTCACTGGTGAATTTGCCAGTGGATTTATACCCTGAGATTGAATATCCTGCCATAACTGTTCTAACAAGCTATCCTGGAGCCAATGCTTCTGATATTGAAACCAATGTTTCCAAGCCTATAGAAGATGTGTTGAATTCGGTGGACGGGCTTAAAGAGATAACATCTGTTTCCAGGGATAATACCTCGGTTGTTACTTTAGAGTTTGAGTTTGAAACCGACTTAAATGAAGCGGCGAATGATATTAGAGACGCGCTTGCTTTTATTGAAGATGTTTTGCCGGAAGATGTAGATAATCCCACCATTTTTAAATTCAGTTCCAGTATGATGCCCATTCTCATGTTTTCTGTAACTGCAGATGAAAGCTATGAGGGAATTGAGAAGTTGATGGAAGAAAAGGTTATTAATCCCCTGAACCGGATTGACGGAATCGGTTCGATTAGCTTATTGGGGATTCCTAAACGGGAAATTGAGTTGAAAGTGGATCCAAGAAAAATGGAAGCTTACAACCTTACAGTAGAGCAGCTGGGGCAGGTGCTGCAATCGGAGAACCTGAACATGCCCGCAGGAAATGTTAAGATGGGCGAGATCAACTATCCACTACGTGTGGAAGGCGAAATAGAAAGCAGTTATCAGTTTGAAGATTTGGTAGTTGGCAATAGAAATGGTCAAACCATTTACCTGAAAGATGTTGCAGAAGTTACCGATTCGATTGGTGAAATGACCATTGATGAAAAAATCAATGGGAAGAAGGGGGTGAGAATGATGGTGATGAAACAGTCCGGTGCCAATACGGTGAAGATCGCCCGGGAAGTAAACGAAGAGTTGGAGAAATTGTCGAAAAATATCCCTAATGATATTGAAATTAAAACCATCTTTGATTCCAGCGAATTTATCAGTCACTCTATAAATAATTTGACTGAAACCCTCTTGTTTGCATTTGTTTTTGTAGTGCTGGTTATTTTATTTTTCCTGGGACGCTGGCGGGCAACTTTCATTATTGTGCTTACCATCCCTATTGCCTTAATTGTCTCATTTATTTACCTCAATATTACGGGGAATACCATTAATATTATTTCCCTGTCATCGCTTGCCATTGCTATTGGAATGGTGGTAGATGATGCCATTGTGGTACTTGAAAACATTACCAAGCACATTGAACGGGGCAGCAGTCCCAGGGAAGCTGCTATTTATGCCACTAACGAAGTATGGTTGGCTGTAGTTGTAACTACTTTAACTGTAGTAGCTGTATTCTTTCCAATGACTTTTATTGGAGGGTTAACAGGTGTAATGTTTCGTCAATTGGGCTGGATTGTTACCATAACAGTTGTTACATCAACAGTTGCCGCTATTACCTTAACCCCAATGTTGAGTTCTAAGCTTTTGCGTTTAAATAACCGGAAGAAGGAGCCAGGAAAATTAAGCCACAAACGTATGGTGCTACCCATGTTAAATAAGCTGGATGATTGGTACATGCGGGTATTGCGTTGGAGTTTACGGCATAAGTTAGTTGTTACCCTGGTTTCTTTGGGTATTTTTATTGCTTCATTGTTCCTGGCAGGACAGATTGGTACAGAGTTTATCCCTGAGACCGATGAAGGGCGCATTTCCATGGCCATAGAAATGCAACCTGGAACCCGCCTAAG
>CAYVSF010000173.1:0-6616 GCA_964453775.1 uncultured Bacteroidales bacterium | reverse complement strand
CGATAATAACACGGAAAGCTCCTTCTCCCGGGTTAACCCAGTCAATTAGTTGCTCATATTGGATCCCTTCCAATTGTTTCCCGGTGTATTCATCAAGAACTTTAAAAGGAATCTTTTTATCTCCCGGTTTATAATCGGAAAGGGAAAGCTCAGCATCTTTTTTATTGAAGTGCGTGTAGATTAAATCTTTTGCCAAAAGAACTGTTATGGGCTCTCCTGTATATTTATTAAAAGAACGCACCTTCACATAAGTAATTTTTTCACCCACTGCAAGGCCTGTATTCGAAGGAAGGGTCCAGGGGGTTGTTGTCCAGGCAAGACAATAAACCGGAGCATCAGAATCATTAAAAAGGAATTCTGATTTCTCATTTTTTACGACTTTAAATTGTCCGATACAGGTGGTGTCTTTTACGTCTTTATAACAACCCGGCTGATTAAGCTCGTGAGTGCTCAAACCTGTTCCTGCTGCCGGGGAATAGGGCTGAATGGTGTACCCTTTATAAAGCAGCTTTTTATTGAAAAGCTCCTTAAGCAGATGCCACAAAGTTTCTATGTAGCGGTTATCATAGGTGATGTAAGGATCGTCCATGTTCACCCAATAGCCCATTTTCTGGGTGAGGTTTCTCCATACATCTGTGTATTTCATGACCTCTTTACGGCATGTTTTATTGTAATCTTCAACGCTAATTTTTTCCCCGATGTCTTCTTTTGTGATGTCCAGCGCTTTTTCAACGCTTAATTCTACAGGAAGACCGTGCGTGTCCCAACCGGCTTTCCGCTCTACACGATATCCCTGCATGGTTTTGAATCTGCAAAAGGTGTCTTTGATGGCACGTGCTAAAACATGGTGAATGCCGGGCATTCCATTTGCGGAAGGTGGCCCTTCGTAGAATACATAATCGGGACTATCCTTTCGTATCTCAATACTTTTTTCAAAAGCTTGTTCCTTATGCCAGTCCTCTAAAACCTCTTCATTGATCAACGCTAGATCTAATTGCTTGTATTCTTTAAATTTATCACTCATCGAAAAAAAATTTATTAATCCATCTAATCTTAAAAGTTCACAAAGATAGTTGTATGTCCTTAAAAAAGCAATGTCAAATACCAGTATTCTGCTAATTTTTACCTAGTTAATCAGGATTTTGGTTTCTGTCCTTTGGAAAGTGTAAAAGCAAAACTTGTCCCCTGGTTTACCGTGCTTCGCACATTGATAGTTTGATTGTGGGCTTCTATAATATGTTTCACAATAGCCAACCCCAGGCCAGTTCCTCCGGCTATTCGTGATCTGCTCTTGTCCACACGGTAGAATCTTTCAAAAACACGGGGAATATCTTTATCGGGTATTCCAATTCCATTATCATTCACTTCAATAAGCATGTTATCCCCCATATCGGAAAAAGAAATTGTGGTTGTGCCATATTCTTTCCCATATTTTATAGAATTGACAATGAGATTGTTTAATAAATCATAAATTCTTTCGCGGTCGGCATACACCCATACGTGTTTATCGGCCCCGGGGTCTATTTCTAATCGTGTGCCCTTTTTTCTGGCTCTAAGCTCTTGTCCTTCAAAAATGTCTTTAATTAAATCGATGATATTGAAATGGCTGAAATGCAACTCAAGCTCTCCCGATTCCAGCCGGGAAATAGACTCTAAATCTTCTACAATGGATATTAAACGATTGATGCTTTTTTCTGTTTTTTCCAGGTATTTTACATTGATTTCCGGATCCTCCAGGGCCCCATCAAGAAGTGTAAGGATATATCCCTGTATATTGAAAATTGGTGTTTTTAGCTCGTGTGAAACATTCCCCAGAAATTCTTTACGGTATTTGGCCAGTTGCTTTAATTGCGCAATTTCTTTTGTTTTTTTCCTGGCCCATACGATCACTTCTTTATTTACCTCAGTAATCATGTCTTTTTCTTCCAGGTTCTTTCGCAATTGCTTATCAGGAATGTTAAGATTGTGAATTGTTTTATAAATGGGGTTGATTTTTTCAAAGATGAAGCTGTTGAGAAGGAAATAAACAATAATATATAAAGCAATAAAAATAAATAGAATAGAGAATAACCATACCAGGTGGAAGTTGGTTTCACTGTTGTAGTATATAAACAGTTGTCCACCGCCTGCAATTGCCGATCCAATTAAGGAGATATATACCGCCATTTGACGGGGTGAGGAAGTTTTCAAAGTGCTCTATTTTGGTTCAACAATTTGTATTTATGGGCACATATAAATTTTAATATTTTCGCATAATAAAAGGCCTGTCTTAAGGGATACCGGACAGACCTATTATTCCTTCTTGCGTCTTGTCCGTCTATTCTTTTGCCATCATTTGCCGCACAATCTTTGCCACATATTTCCCCAGCACATCAAATTCCAGGTTAACAACAGTTCCTGGTTTTATTTGATGGAAGTTTGTGACATCATAAGTAAAAGGAATGATAGCTACCTGAAAGCTGTTGTCCTTTGAGTTTACCACTGTTAAACTTACGCCGTTAACAGAAACAGAGCCTTTTTCAACGGTGATGTAATCGTCCTGGGCCGGATCATATTCAAAAGTAAAATACCAACTGCCATCAGATTCTTCCACCTTAGTGCAGGTTGCTGTTTGATCCACATGGCCCTGGACAATATGGCCATCCAGAAAACTTTCCATTTTCATACTACGTTCCAGGTTAACTTTATCGCTAACTTCAAGCAGACCCAGGTTGGATTTCTCCAATGTCTCCTGAATAGCTGTAACCGTAAATCTTTTTTGCTCCTTGTTTACATCAACTACCGTTAAACAAACTCCGTTGTGCGAAACACTTTGATCAATTTTTAGCTCTGGAGCAAACGAGCATTCCATGGTAATATGAAGGTTTCCTTTTTCTTTTTCCAGCTTAACAACTTTTGCTGCCTCTTCAACTATTCCTGAAAACATAATCTTTGTTTTTATACATTTAACATTGTGCGAATTTAGAAAGATTTCAGTTAAGTGAAAAACATTCCAGCTGAATAAATGTTTAAGTTAATAGCTTTCATTGTTTATGCCTCAATTTAAACTATCTTCTCTGGTTTTTCATCTCCACTACTTTCGTCTTTTGTTATGAACAAGATGATGGAAAAAATTTAACCGTATCTTTGGGTTTTATTAACCATAAGTGTTTGTAATTATTGTATTTTTGTAAAATAGTATTTCATGAAGAAAATTGATCCCCGAATCATAAAATTTATTAACACTCACCATGTGCTAACCCTTTCCACATGTAAAGATAATATTCCTTACACGGCGAATTGTTTTTATGTTTATGATGAAGAGTTGAATGCCTTTATATTTACCTCTGATCACGACACAAAACACATAAGCGATGTACTGGTCAATCAGGTTGTGTCGGGATCTGTTGTATTAGAAACTAAGGTAATAGGAAAAATAAGAGGGCTGCAGTTTCAAGGTGTCATGCATGAACCTCTTGGGCATGCTTTAAAAAAGGTGAAGAAGGCATATCTAAAACGATTTCCTGTGGCCATGCTTATGAAAACTACTTTATGGACGGTGGAATTGACCTATTTAAAATACACTGACAACCGATTGGGCTTTGGCAAAAAACTGTTTTGGGGAGAAGAATATAGTGTAAAAATAACAAAGGAATAGTATGTATTTAGTAACAGGAGGAACGGGTTTTATCGGGAGCCATTTGGTTGCGAAAATTCTTGCAAAAGGACAGGAGGTTCTGGTACTCTCCAGGAAGAGTTCAAACAAGAACGGGTTAATTAAGGTGCTGGGTTACTATTTTGATGACATAGAAGATGCCTATGCAAAAATTTACTGGCAGGAAGGTGATTTATCGGATTATATGGCTGTTCATGAAGCTGTAGACAAGGCAGAAGTTGTATTTCATTGTGGAGCGTCTGTTTCTTTTGACACCTCCTCAAAATCAAAAAGAAAACGTCTTATCGATACCAATCGCTTGTATAGTAAGAATATTGTGAATGCATTGCTGGAGAAAGAAAAAACTCCGCTTATTCACGTAAGTTCTGTCGCTGCCCTGGGAAATTCGATAAATGGGGAATGTAGAGATGAGCTTACAGCTTGGAATAGCGAGCAAAAACGTTCTGCCTATGCCAGAAGTAAATTTGAATCGGAACTGGAAGTTTGGAGGGCTATGGAAGAAGGACTGGATGCCGCCATTGTTAATCCTTCGGTTGTACTTGGAATAGGAAGCTGGGAGCAGGGCAGCATGCAGTTTTTCGATAAGGTGGCCAGGGGATTAAACTTTTATACCGGGGGAGCTACCGGGTTTGTCGATGTGCGGGATGTTACAAATATTATGATCGAACTTTATGAGAAATCATTGTATGGGAAGCGATACGTGGTGAATGCTGCAAATATTTCGTATGAAGAGTTGCTTTCTGCCATTGCTGTGGAGATGAAACTTGCTCCTCCTGATAAGCAAATAAGCAAGCAGGGATTAAAGACGCTAACTGCTCTTGGCAGGTTGCTTTCTAAGTTGGGATTTAATAAATTGTATGTGGAACCGGAAATGATATCCGCTGCATACGAGAAAAGTTGCTTTAGCAACGAAAAAATTAGCATGGATTTGGATTATACATTCATTCCATTGGAAGAAACGATTCATTGGATCGTGGAAGCCTACAAATCAGAAAAATGAAATAAATGGTAAAAAAGAATAAGAAAAATAAAAAAGATAAGATGAAACAGCTGAGTAAGAAAGCACTTACTCAGAAAATTCTGGGTATTTTTAGAAATAATCCACAAAAAACCTATAATTATAAACAAATAGCCTCATCCTTAGAAATTAAGGATGAGGGAACCCGAAAAATGATCTTTAAGATTTTGGATGATTTATACAATCAGGAAATCTTAACGACGATTAAACCGGGAAAGTATAAATTAGTTTCTAAAGGTGGATATATAACAGGCACAGTAGATCTGACCCAAAAGGGTGCGGGATATATTGTTAGTGACACCCTGGAAGAGGATGTTTTTGTAAGCCAATCGAATTTGAATCATGCCTTAAATGGAGATACCGTAAAAGTATATCTCTATGCCCGAAAAAAGAAACGTCAACCCGAAGGTGAAGTGGTTGAAATTATTAAAAGGGCCAGGAATAACATTGTTGGGGTTATTCAGATTTCGGAAAATTATGCCTTTGTTGTAGCCAATAAAAAGCAAATTCCTTATGACATTTTCATACCAAAAGACAGGCTCAAAGGTGCTAATGATGGAGAGAAGGTTGTGGTTCGAATAACCGACTGGCCAAAAAAATTTAAGAACCCATTTGGTGAAATTTTAGAAATTCTGGGAATGCCCGGTGATAACGAGGCCGAAATGCATGCGATTCTTGCAGAATTTGAATTGCCTGCCGACTTCTCTAAAAAAGTTGAAGTCGCTGCTGATACCATTGACGAGCAGATTCCCGCTTCGGAATACAAAAAGCGTCGGGATTTTCGTAAAGTCCCGACATTTACTATTGATCCGGATGATGCAAAAGATTTTGATGATGCTCTTTCGTTTAAACCACTTAAGCAGGGTTTATTTGAAGTGGGTGTTCATATAGCGGATGTAAGCTATTATGTTAAACCTAATTCGGTGTTGGATAAGGAAGCGTATAATCGAGGTACTTCGGTTTATCTTGTCGATCGGGTAGTGCCCATGCTGCCGGAGAGATTGTCTAATGGCATCTGCAGCCTTCGACCAAATGAGGAGAAACTTTGTTTTAGTGCCGTTTTTAAAATGGACGAAGAGGGAAAGATACATGACAGCTGGTTTGGTCGAACCATTATAGAATCAGACATACGTTTTACTTATGAAGATGCCCGGCAAATTATCGAAACCAAAAAGGGCCCCATGGCAAAGGAACTTGATATTTTAAATGATGTCGCCCAAAAGCTGCGAAAGAAACGTTTCAATGAAGGCTCCATCTCTTTTGACCGGGTGGAAGTTAAATTTAATTTGGACGAGAAGGGCAAGCCGCTTGGGATTTTGTTTAGAGAACATCACGAAGCCAATGAATTGATTGAAGAGTTCATGCTATTGGCAAATAAAAGAGTGGCTGAGTTTATCGGGAAGGTTCCAAAAGGGAAAACCGCGAAAACCTTCGTATATAGAATACATGATAAACCTGATCCGGAAAAGCTTTCTTCCTTTAATGCCTTTATTCGAAGATTTGGCTATCGGCTAAAAACAAAAAATGCCAGCGATTTGAGCCATAGTTTGAATAAGCTGCTGGAAACTGTGCAGGGAAAAACAGAGCAAAATCTTATCGAGACCCTGGCGGTGCGATCAATGGCGAAAGCAGAGTATTCAACAACCAATATCGGTCATTATGGTTTGTCTTTTGATTTTTATACGCATTTTACCTCTCCCATTCGTCGTTACCCGGATATTTTAGTTCATCGCTTGCTGGCCGATTATTTGGATGGTGCCCGTTCGAAAGATAAACAAAAGTATGAAGGGATGTGCAGGGATAATTCTGAAATGGAACGGAAGGCCGAAAGTGCAGAGCGGGCCTCCATTAAGTATAAGCAGGTAGAGTTTATGATGGATAAAGTGGGTGAAGTTTTTGATGGGGTTATTTCCGGAGTATCCGATTGGGGCTTCTATGTAGAA
>CAYVSF010000172.1:0-6618 GCA_964453775.1 uncultured Bacteroidales bacterium | reverse complement strand
CAGCCAATGGGAAAATCTTACGCCTGACAAAAAAAGAATACGACCTGTTGCTGTTTATGGCCTATAATACCAACCGGTTGTTAACAAAGGAAAGTATTGCTGAGTATTTATGGGGCGACCATATCGACCAGGCCGATAATTTTGATTTCATTTATAACCATATTAAGAATTTACGTCGGAAGATAAAACAATCAGGTGCAAAAGATCCCATACAGTCCATGTATGGAATGGGCTATAAATTTATAACAGATTGATTATGGCAAAACGGAAGTTCAAACTGCTTACAAAAACGGTTTTTATCTACCTTGTTTTTACCTTTCTCTCATTTCTGATCAGTGCTTTTATCATACAGCGAGAGGCCAATAAGCATATGTACCGGATTTTAGATCAGCGATTTAGACACCGGGAGCATTATATTAGCAGGGTGCTGAAACACCGGCCTGAAAAACTTCTTAATTCCAGGGAACATACCATAAGAGAACTACCTAACTTACCGGCTGATAGCAGTCCTGTTTTTACAGATACTTTGATAACTGATCCACAAACTCAACGTGATCTTTTCTACCGAAAGAAAATTGTCTATTTAACGGTAAATAATAAGTACTACAGAGTTGAAATGCTCAAAGAAGCTGAAGAATTACAACGCTTTAAAGATGATGTTTTTCATATTGTTCTTCCCGTATTCCTCATACTGGCAGGAGCAATTCTTATTGCCAACTACCTGATGTCCGGGATCTTTTTTAAACCCTTTAGAAAGATCTTAAAACAAATGGATTCTTATAAGATAGGAAGCAAAACTGATCTCACTACTGTTAAAACAACAACCTATGAGTTCGACAGGTTAAAGGAATTATATGGTGAGATGCGTAGCAGAATTGAAAGGGACTATCGAAATCTGAAAGAATACACCGAAAATATGTCCCATGAATTGCAAACTCCTTTAAGTATTATCCAAACAAAAACAGAAAGTTTGCTTTCTGCAAATAAGCTTACAGGGCAACAAGCAAGCCAGGTGAAAACCATATACGAACAAGTGCAACAGTTATCGAAGCTTGGACAGGCTTTAAATTTGTTGACAAAAATTGAAAATGCAGAGTTTAAGGATATTGAAAAGATACCAACAATGCCGCTAATTTGTGAGCATATTTATACAGTTGAAGAGATGTCTGCTATAAAATCCCTGAGCATTGAAAGTGACCTAAATGATAAGCATACCTTTACGATGAATAAAGATCTGCTTCATATTCTTATTAGGAATTTGTTAAAAAATGCCCTCCGTTATGCTCCTCCTTCTTCAAAAATTCTTATTCGATCTGATGAAGAAGCCCTGGTCTTTATGAATGAGGGACCTCCGCCTTCTTTCCCTGCCAATGATATTTTTGAACGGTTTAAAAAAGGCAGTGAGGGAAAAAGTTTGGGGTTGGGGCTCTCAATTGCTAAACGAATATGCGAGGCCAGCGGGTTAACCATTGAATACAAATATGCAGATGAAAAACATCAATTCTTTATCCGTTCTTTAGATTGATTTTGCTTTTTGTTGGTTAGTTCATTGAAATTCAATTTTTTATTCTTCTTTGTAATTTATATCGCCTACCTGAAACAACCCACCGGTATTTTTGTTTAAGTTTTGGGTTGTAAAAGTTAAATACAAAATTGCTATAGATTTTAGTATTTGTTTTGCAACAAAATGAGGATAAAAATGAAATGTGTAGGTTTTACTATGAGACAAATGAATATCGTGAAGATAATAATGGCCGTATTCATCATATTAGCTGGAATGAGCGTTTCTGCCCAGCCTTTAGCTACGAAAGATCTGAGAATCTATTCCATATCGGGTCGGGTAGTGGATGAAGATACAAACGAGCCTATGGAATATGCAACAGTTGTATTGCTTCGCAAGAGTGACAGTACGCAAATTGATGGAATAGCTTCAGGGACCGATGGCTATTTTAATCTGGAGGTAAAGCGTGAAGGACATTATATTTTGCAGGTGGGTTTTATAGGTTTTGAAACAGACCGCAGAGAAATTATACTTAATAAGGATAAACCCAAAATCGAACTTGGAGCAATTCGTTTACACCCCAGGACAGAAGAGATGGGAGAAGTTGTGGTAAAAGCCAATGAACATGCTGTGGAGTATAAGATTGATAAGAAAGTGGTGCATGTGGCGGAACAGTATACCGCAATATCCGGAACAGCAGTGGATATTCTTGAAAATGTGCCTTCGGTGCAGGTGGATATTGAAGGAAATCTTAGCTTAAGAGGAAACAGCAATTTTACGGTTCTTATTGATGATAGACCAACTGTGCTTGATGCAAATGATGCACTTCAACAAATTCCCGCAGGGATGATTAAAAATATTGAAATTATTACCAATCCATCCGCAAAATATGATCCGGAAGGAACGGCCGGTATCATCAATATTATCACTAAAAAGCGGACATTACAAGGGTTAAGTGGTATCAGTCATATCAATCTTGGACTGGATGAGAAATATGGGGGCGATTTCCTGTTGAATTTCAGATCGGAAAAGTTCAATTATTTTATTGGAGCCGATTATAACAACCGGAACTATCCTGGCTTTATTACCGAGGAGAAGCGCACCTATGGCGAAGACACCACCTTCTACCTTAATTCCGACGGTGATTACCAGCGACAAAGAGAAGCGTATAGTATTAGGGGTGGAATAGAATGGTTTCCAAATGATAAAACCGTATGGTCAGTTAGCAGTAGATATGGAAGCAGAGCTTATAACAGAACTTCTGTAACCGATTACGAGCAGTGGAATAGCGCAGAAACAGATCGCTACTTGTACACTAGTGAAAGTGATGGTGGCCGATCCGGTGATTTTTTATCGATTAACACTGAGTTTAGCCGCCAGTTTAGCTCTAAGAAACACCGCCTGGATTTGCAATTGATGCTCTACCAAAGGCAAGGAGATGAAGAATCTGTCAATACTTTGCTGGATGCGTCCGATTTAATTACCAGTAGTCAGAAATCCCTGGAAGGAGGACCATCGGAAGGTTTACGGTACCGTATCAATTATGTACAGCCTTTTAGCGATGCATTAAAGATCGAAGCTGGGGCACAGGGCAGGGTCAGATCTTCCGAAGAGTGGAATGAACTTTATTACTACAACCTGGCAAGTGAAGAATATGAATTGCAGCCACTTTTTAGCCATGAAGCTTTCTATGAACGAAATATTCATGCCGGTTATGGCCTGGTAAGTGGAGAGTACAATAAGCTTGGCTATCAGCTTGGTTTAAGGGGGGAATATACATACAGGGATATTACCCTCCAGGAAAGCAACGAGAATTTTAATATTGATCGTTTTGATGTCTTTCCATCGGCACATTTCTCATATCAACTGCCTGCAAATCATCAGTTGATGGCTAGTTACAGCAGAAGAATTGACAGACCACGTGGATGGTATCTGGAACCCTTCTATACCTGGTCCGATGCCTTTAATATCAGAAGGGGTAATCCTGATCTGAAACCGGAATACATTAACTCTTATGAATTGGGTTACCAAAAACAGTTCAACTCAAATTCTATTTCACTGGAAGTCTATTACCGGTCTACCGAAAATCGTATTGAACGTATTCGTAGTGTCTACGACGAGAATGTGATGTTGCAGACTTATGAAAATGTTGGGACAGATTATTCTCTTGGAACAGAATTAATGTTAAATACCAATTTTACGAAATGGTGGGAAAGTAGCCTTACAGGTAATTTTTATAATTACCGGGTGAAAGGTGAATTTAACGGGACCAGCTTCGATAAGGAAAGCTTTACCTATTCGTTGCGGTGGAATCAACTATTCACTGTAGCGGAAAACACCAGAATTGAATTAAATCCGGCTTATCACAGTCCTGAGGTTGAGGCACAGGAACGTGAAGAAGGGTTCTTCTATATATCAGGAGCAATCCGTCAGTCCTTAATGGATAATAAATTGAACCTGACACTTCAGGTGCGCGATATTTTAAGTACCGGAAAACACGAATCCGTAATTGAGGGAGATGATTTCTATAATTACCGCCTTTATGAACATAAAGCTCCCATTGTAATGTTGAACATCACATGGAGAATCAATAATTATAGAAATGGAAATGGCAGAGACCGCGGAAATGGCGGTGGTGATGAAATGAACATGGAAGGTGGTATGGAGTAATAGGGATTCATAAATAAAGGGGGGAAAGATAAAAGCCATTCGCATTTGCGAATGGCTTTTATCTTTTGCTGTTGTAGTTGTTTTTTTACTCTTATGCATTCATGCTGTTCAGCATCCAGAGGTTCTTTTCTGTTTCTCCAATAAAATCACCCATCAATGCAACAGTTCCTTCATCATCGGCTTCTCCGGCTATGTCCAGAACCTCCCTGAATGATCCCAAAAGGTATTCCATGTTTTCAATTACCTTGGGTAACATGTCTTCTTTGCGTTCCAGGTTCTTTTCGGCTTTAATTCCTGCGTTCTTCAGATAGTCTTCAAAACTGTGCAGGGGTTTTCCTCCTATCATCAGAATGCGTTCTGCAATCTCATCAATGTCATCTGCTGCCTTGTCATAAAAAGATTCAAACATTTCGTGCAGTTGATGAAATTGTGGTCCTTTTACCAACCAGTGAAAAGCACGTAGGTTTTGATAATACATTTGATAATCGCTTAGAAGAACGTTAAGTTTCTTTTCAATTGCTTCGTTTTTGATATATACTTCTTTTTTCATCTTTATAAATTTTAAAAGTTTAAGTTTTCGTTTGATTTCTTATACAAATATACTATAATTGTTATTTATAGTAATTATAGTATTATAACTTAAAGTTATGTATTATGACGATTAATCAGTTGCAGTACTTAAAGGAATTGGTGTATACCGGGAATTTCAGTGAGGCGGCAGAAAATCTTGGTATTTCCCAGCCGGCATTAAGTGCTCAAATAAAACAGCTGGAAATAGAAGTAGAGCTTTCACTAATTGACAGGAATGCCAGGCCTATCACACTCACAAAAGACGGGGAAGCATTTTTTGAAATTAGTATGGATATTTTACAACGCATGGAAGCGCTAAAAAACCTTCCTGTTGATTTGGAAGAGGACATAAAAGGAGAGTTGAAAATTGGAATGATACCCACTTTGGCCCCCTATTTTGTTCCATTGTTTATCGATAAACTGCAACAAAATTACCCCGATTTAAATATCACCATTGAAGAACTTATCACAGAGGATATTGTGCATAAAGTACGAACCGGTCATTTGGATGCCGGAGTAATATCCACTCCTATTGAGGTGAAGAAACTACATTTTAGAAAATTGTTTTATGAACGTTTTTACCTTTACGTTTCCAACAAACATAAACTATTTGGGAAAGATGAGGTGGAGCTCAATGATTTTGAAATGGAAGATTTATGGTACCTCCAGGAAGGGAATTGCTTTCAAAACCAGGTGAATGCGATTTGTAGTCTGGCAGGAAATCCGAAAGGGCGGCAAAATCTGAATTACAAGAGTAATTCAATCGAATCACTGAGAAGAATTGTCGAAAGCACAAAAGGGATGACTTTTATACCGGAGTTGTCGACCCTTCAAATACCTTCGGAAAATGAAGAGATGATCAAACCCATTAAAAAGAATCAACCTGTACGGGAAATTTCTCTTGTGTTTGCTTCTGTTTATGCTAAAAAAAGAATGCTTGATGTTTTTTGCGATCAGGTGCTTAAAGCCTTGCCCGCCTACATGAAACATCCACCATCCAACTGGCTGGTGGATACTGAGCTTAAATTTGATTAAAATTATTTTTGAAAAATTCAACAAAAGCACTTATATTGGTACTAATTTGAACTTGAGTGTATTACTCTGGCATTGTCTCACTTAATCTAAAAACAGAAATGAAGAAAATGAAGGTTTTACTTGTGGCAACGATAATTAGTTTGCCTTTATTAATTACAACTTGCTCAGAAGATAATCCGGTGAATTGTACCGAACTGGCATTGGAGTATACCGAAGCTTCTTTGGATTATTATGCTGAACCTAGTACTGATAATTGTGTTGCACTCAAAGATGCTATTGAAGAATACCTCGATAGCGATTGCAGAACACTCGATGGAGCCTCCAGGGACGAATTGCAACTGGAACTTGAAGCACTTCCCTGTAACTAAAAACAGCAGAACCAGGCCCCATAAGCCTGGTTCTTTTATAAGATTTTTTGCTTATACCCTGATTGATTTTAACTCTTCTGCAATTTCATGGACCATCAAATTCATCTTTTCATAATTCTTCTGCATGGCAATAAGCAGCTTTAATTGCGAACGGCTTCTCACCAGGTTATGATCTTCGTATTTAATTTTATAATACCGATCTCCTTCCAGAAAATCTGTCATAAAACGAATTACCTGCTCATAGGTGATGAACAGGGCTGAAAATGCAAGCTGCTCAATTTCTTCCTTGGTAATAAATGCCAAACTGTTTTCCAGGTAGCCCCTGGCATAGGCATGAAAGAATTTCATATTCATGCCCACTTTTTTCAAGTCGGCTTCATCTTCTGCAGCTTTGTTGGCACCGGAGCGTATGGCATCCCCAAAATCATACAAAATACTGCCCTTCATCACCGTGTCTAAATCTATCATGCAAAT
>CAYVSF010000171.1:0-6627 GCA_964453775.1 uncultured Bacteroidales bacterium | reverse complement strand
AATCATTAATAAAATTGGTTACGGATATAAAAAACTGCCCTTTTTAAATACAAAAAATGAAAAGGGATATGGCGATAGTGGCTATTGCAATGTCGATATTAACTGTCCAGAAGGGGAAGACTGGCAAATTGACAAACGTGCCATCTTAAAAATCGTATATAATGGCTGGTTATGCACAGGTTCATTAGTAAACAATACAAGACAGAATGCCCGTCCTTTCTTCTTAACTGCCAACCACTGTATCGATAATGAAACAGAAGCCAATTCAGCAATATTCTACTTCAACTATGAAAGCCCATACTGCGAAGGACCTGATGGGCCAAAAAATCAAACCATATCGAGTTCAAACTTAAGAGCAACGGCCAAGGATGGACAACTTGATTTTACCTTGCTTGAGTTAAGCGATATTCCTCCTCCTGCATATATGCCCTATTATGCAGGATGGAACCGACTAGCCAACGTTCCAACACAAACGGTTTCGATTCATCATCCCATGGGAGATGTTAAAAAAATCACCAAAGATTTTGACAGTCCTGCAATAGCAAGCTATGGCGGATCATACCTCACAAACGCACACTGGCAAATTGCAGAATGGGATGTTGGAACAACCGAAGGAGGTTCATCCGGATCGCCCTTATTTGATGAAGACCATCGTATTATTGGAGATCTTACTGGCGGGGAAGCTAGTTGCAGCTATAATTATAACGACTTTTATTCCATGTTTAGCAGATCCTGGGATGAATGGCCGGAAAATGAATATCAACTGAAAGCATGGCTGGATCCAATGGGCCTTGGAGTTGAAGCGCTTAATGGACTCGCGCCATACGAGGCAAAACCAACAAATTTAGTTGGTCAAACCAGGGATACACTCGTTCATCTTTATTGGGAAAGCACAGAAGAATTCCTTGATAAATTTATTATTTTCAGAGATTCTGTACTTATTGATTCAACATCAAACAGCTCCTATACAGACAGCCTTGCCTCTTATGCTGTGCCACATGAATATTTCATTCGTGCAGTTCTTTCCGATACACCAAGGGTGGAATCAGACAATACCAATATAATAAAAATCAGAACCCAGGAAGCTCTTAGCCCTCCTTTCACCGAAAATTTTTCAGAAAAAGATAGCCTGCCTGATTTCTGGTATGAAGATTTCGTTGAAGATAAAATCTCCTGGACTTTTAAGGACGGTGGCTTCGATAATCATCCAGATTCAGCTTATACGGACTCTTTAAATGCAAACTTTTATAACATTAATGGGGCAGTTACAAAACTCATCTCACCAAGACTTGATTTAAGTAACTATGAAAATGCAATTTTAAGCTTCTACCTGTCGCTTCCTGAATTTCAAAATGATATCCATCATTTGTATGTATATTATAAATCTGCAGACAGTCTAAGATGGGTGCTTCTTAAAAGTTTCAAAGAGAATATACCAAATTGGGAAAAGCAATTTGTTCCTCTCCAAAACCTTTCTAGTGATTACCAGATTGCTTTTGAAGGATATGGATACAGGGGGCTTGGCATTTCGATCGATAGTGCCCATGTGCAAAAGGACATCAATGCAGTACACCCGGAAATCTATAGCGACAAAAACATTGTTTGTCTTGGCAATACGGTGAGTTATTCGACCAACCTCACAGATGAAAACTATGAGTATTCCTGGAATTTTGGTGCAGGCGCAGATCCTATGACAGCAAGTGGAATGGGGCCTCATACAGTCTTGTATTCCAATTCGGGAAGCAAAAATGTTGAATTAACTGTGAATGAGTATTATACAAAAACAGAAAAAGCATTCATCCGGGTAGCTGAATTACCTGAAAAACCAGAGATATTGGTTGAAGATAATACAATTTCCACAACTTACTTCGACGAATACCAATGGGTATTGGACGGGGTTGATATTTTTGGCGCTAACCAAAGGGTATATGAAATAAGTGAAAGTGGGAACTATCGTGTTCGTGTGAACAATTATTATGGTTGTGAAAACATCTCTGATGAAAAATATATTGACTATGTAAAGACAGGAAAGGAAGAATTAGAAAAGAGTAGCCTGAAAATTGTTCCTAATCCTGCCAGAAACATTATTCAGGTTAAAGGTGAAGAAGCTCTAATAAATCCGGATTTTATAATTTATGATATTTCGGGAAGTAAAATTGCTCAAGGTGAATACAAGGGTGCAATCGATATCAAATCCCTAAGAAGTGGAGTCTACATTCTAAAATTGATCGATAAAGAAATAACCGAATTTATAAAATTCGAAGTTTACTGAGACCTAAAAGGGCATTCGAATGATACGAATGCCCTTTAGTCTTATGATACCTTATTTACTTATTTCACCTGATCGATAGCAGTTTTTAACGCTTCCTCCAACATCTTCATATCAGGTTCTTTAATAAAGTCTTTGTCCATCATTAAATCAATAGCGCCACGCGTTGACTTAATATCTTCCATCGTTCTATTGAACACCTCTTCTCTCGTAAGCTCGGTACGCGCAACACCATTTTTAATGGCTTCCATTGCAACATCTGCAGCTTCATAAGCAAACATATCTGTTTCGTCCATTTTGGGCATAATGTAGTCCGGGGATATCCCTTTCTTTTCTGCATAATTTGCCATGGAATAACTGGCTGCAACAGCCATTTCATCAGTAATCTTACGGGCTCTAACCAATAGCGCACCCTTAAGAATTCCCGGGAATCCAAGTGAATTATTTACCTGATTGGCAAAGTCGCCTCTCCCTGTAGCCACAATATAAGCACCAGCTTCTTTTGCAGCATAAGGATAAATTTCAGGTACTGGATTCGCGCAGGCAAATACAATCGGTTTGTCTCCCATACTCTTTATCCATTCAGGTTTTACAACATCAGGGCCCGGCTTACTTAAAGCGATGAAAACATCTGATCCTTTAACAGCCTCTTCCATAGTTTCTATCTTATTGGGATTGGTCTTTTCACAAAGCTCCCATTTTCTATAGAATCTTGGATCAGATTTAATATCATTTCTTCCCTTATGTAAAGAACCTTTCGAATCAAACAGTATCATCTTCTCCGGGTCACCCCCAGCCAGTAAAATTAAACGGGCAATAGTAGCATTGGAAGCTCCGGCACCCAACATGGTTACTTTAATATCCTTAATATCTTTATCGACAATGCGTAAAGCATTAATTAAACCGGCAACAGTTACCGAACCTGTTCCCTGGGCATCGTCATGCCAAACCGGTATATCTGCTTCTTCACGCAGGGTGTCAAGCACTTTATAGCAATTGGGTTGAGAAATATCTTCCAAATTTACGGCTCCAAAACTCGGCTGTAACATTTTTACAAACTCAATGATCTTATCCGGATCATGCTCTCCCTTTTTGTTATAGCTATTTACACACAAGGGGACTGCATCAATACCTGCCAGATATTTCATCAAATAAGCTTTTCCTTCCATCACCCCTAATCCGCCGGGAGGGGTACAGTCACCATCACCCAAAACACGCGTGGAGTCTGAAACAACAGCGACCATATTGCCGCGGTTTGACAGTTCAAATGAAGTATTGTTATCATCACGAATGGTTGTCGATATCTTAGAAACACCTGGTGTGTAATAAACATTAAACCAGTTAAAACCATAGACACCAGCTTTAGGCATTACCTGTATTTTACCTCCGTAAAATTTATGTGACATAAAAGCCAACTCCTTTAAAAACACCGTTTTAGCTTTAGCTATTTGTTCCTGACTGAAATCAGATGGAAATAATTCATCTAAGTTTGTTAGGGCAAGATCAATTTTTGACATGGGTACCTCCAATTATTTAATTAATATTCTAGTTTTCAGGTTCTAAAATAACAGATATGGGTATAAACAAATTTAAGAAATATTTCCACTCGTAAAAGCAAAGATGGATGGGACAATTGTTTTTGACACTTAAAGAAACCAGATTAAAACCAGATTAAAATACTTACTTACAGGCTATTACAAACAACAAATAAAATCACCTTAATACAGTTAAGTTCAAACTTAAGGATTTGGTCTAATACTACAAGCGGCTGGATATTAATTTCATACAAATAAAAACATATCTAAATAAACTATTTTATGCATAACAGATATGTTTTTCAACATAAAAGGCCTGATCATAATGAACAGGCCTTAAAAAGTTTCAATTTATATGCTATTATTCAGGTAATTCTTGAGATTTAAGAGGATTCTTAGAAATCTCACGATATTCTTTCCTGTTTCTGTAAATATCACAGGCAAGATATAAAGCATTTCTAAAGGAATCTATACTTGCTTTGTCCAGTCCGGCAATTTCATATGCAGTACCATGGCCTGGCGAGGTTCGAATTACCTCTAAACCGGCTGTATAATTAACCCCCTTGTCAAAAGCCAAAGCTTTAAATGGCGCCAGTCCCTGATCGTGATACATAGATAAAATCGCATCGAATTTTCTAAAATTATCGCTTCCAAAAAATCCTAGTGCTAGAATGCCTTCCTCTTTTGCTTTTTCCAGTGTAGGAATAATAATATCCTGTTCTTCAGTACCCAATAAACCATTATCGCCTGCATGTGGATTAAGCCCCAAAACGGCAATTCTGGGCTTGTTAATACGAAAATCTTCTATAAGGCTTTTGTTCATCAGGCGTAATTTACGAAGGATCTTCTCCTCTGTAATCTCTTCAGGAACTTTGGATATGGGAACATGCCCCGCAACAACGCCAATTTTTAAAATATCGCTTACCATCAGCATCAGTGCATCATTACGTTCGATTCCAAACTGCTTGGCAAGGAACTCGGTATGGCCGGGGAAATTAAAATCTTCCGATTGAATGTTATCCTTGTTAATAGGCGCGGTAACTAAAACATCAATTTTACGCTCTCGCAAATCTTTTACGGCATATTCAAGCGACTTTAGCGAAGCTTCTCCAGCTTGCGATGTAGATTTTCCCAGTTCTACACGAACATTGTCATCCAGGCAGTTGATAATATTTGCGCGTTTGGGATTAGCCTCCGAGGCGTCTTTAATATTATTTAAACTAAAATTGTTGACATTCAATGCCTTACGATGGTACGCAGCCACTTTTGCAGAACCATAAACAACTGGCACACACATATCTAATATTCTGTTATCTAACAGTGTTTTGATGATTACTTCATAACTGATTCCATTGATGTCACCCTGCGATATACCAACAACGATTTTATCTTTTATCATGATTTAACTTCTTTTCATTTAGCACAAAAATAAAGATATTTGCCCGCTTAACCTATTTCTGATTTCGGGAAATTTCTTCAAAAAATTCATACAAAAGTCTTACGCCTACACCTGTACCTCCAATACCCCGGTAATTATCCGCTTTATCCAGGAATGCTGTTCCGGCAATATCCATATGTATCCAGGGATAATCCACAAAATACTCCAGGAATTTTCCAGCGGTTATAGCTCCGGCTTCGCGGCCTCCAACATTTTTAATATCTGCTACAGTGGATTTAATCATATCCTTGTATTCATCCCAAAAAGGAAAATGAACAATCCGCTCATAACTATCATACCCGGCCTGCTCAAGCTTTTTAAACTGCTCATCTTCTGCAGTCCCCATCACAACAGTACCATGTGTACCCACAGCTACAGAGGCCGAACCGGTAAGGGTAGCCAAATCTAAAACCAATTCTGGGGTATACTTTTGGGCGAAAACAAGCGCATCTGCCAATAACATCCTTCCTTCTGCATCTGTATTCATCACCTCTACCGTAACGCCGTTCTGCATTTCTATTACATCGCCGGGCACATAAGCGTTTCCGTCTGGCCGATTATCAGTAGCAGGGATAAACCCAATGATATACAAGGGCAGTTTGTTTTTTGCTATAGCATACATCAATCCCGCTACACTGGCCGCTCCCGACATATCAGACTTCATGGTATCCATGTACGAAGTAGGCTTCAGACTCATTCCTCCAGTATCGTATACCACTCCTTTTCCAATTACGATATAAGGTTTTTTGTTAATCGCATTTTCAGGCTTCCATTCCAAAACAGAAAAGGTTGGGGGATCGATACTCCCTTTATTTACAGCCAGCAAGCCATTAAACCTCAAGGATTCCAATTTCTTTTTCGAAAAAACATCTACAGTAAAGCCTGCCTCTTCACCTTTTCTCTCTATTTCTTTTGAGAGTTGCACAGCAGTAAGGTAAGATAGAGGCTCATTTATCAAATCACGTGCAAAATACACCCCTTTCATCACATACAAAAGCTTTTCTATATCTTCTTTCGCCAAAACATCACTTACGACATCAATCTGTTTTAACAATTTCCCTTTCTCTTTATCCTGTTCAGGCGTTTTATACTTGTCAAATACATAGGAAGATAACAGCAAACCTTCAATGAAAGCTAAAAAATCGTCTTTCGAACCAAGTAAATCGACCAGGACAATTTTCTGAAGCTTCTGATCCTTCAAACTTTTACTCAATTTATGGCCCAATTTTCGTAAATGCTCTTTCCTGTTTTTCAATTCTTCATTGGGTTGGACAACAAAAGACCATTTAAAATAGGAGTTCACAAATGCAAAATCTTTATCATCAGACAGCTCTCGCCTAACATACTCAAACTCGGTTGGAGAAAAACTATAAGCTTTTAATTTT
>CAYVSF010000170.1:0-6630 GCA_964453775.1 uncultured Bacteroidales bacterium | reverse complement strand
AAAATGCTTAGGGATGATAAGAATATAGAGTACCAGGATCAGATCTACTACGCGCTTGCTGAAATTGAAATGCAAAAGGGAAATAAGAACAAAGCGCTGGAGTATTATACAAAATCGGTTCAGTCCAATGTGAAGAATAAGAATCAAAAAGGACTTTCCTATTTGGCAATGGCAGACATCTATTTCGAACGAAACGACTATGAACCTGCCCAGGCTTATTATGATAGCTCCGTGAATGCGCTCGAACAGAATTATCCCGGATATACAAAGCTCTACATGAAAACACAGTACCTTACAAGCTTGGTGGATAATATTAATGAGGTAGAGTTGCAGGATAGTTTGCAGTGGATAGCTTCCATGACCGAAAAAGAAAGAAATCAGTTTATTCAAAAGATAATTAAAGATGTGGTAGAGGCAGAGCGTCTCGAACGCGAAAAAGCCAGACAGGAAGCTAGCAGTGGGGTGTTTGCTCCAAGTGGAAGAAGGTTCAATCCCAATACCGGGGAAGATGGGAAATGGTATTTTTACAGCCCAACGGCTAAAAGCTATGGAGAACCAGAGTTTAAAAGACGGTGGGGAGAACGTACGTTGGAAGATAACTGGAGAAGGAAAAATAAAAAAATGGCCAGTTCCCTGCTCAGCGGTACACAAAATTCTTCGGAAGAAGAGGGCGCTGAAGAAGAGTCTTCAGGGCTTACAAATAAAGATCCCGAGTTTTACCTGCAAAATGTCCCCCTTACAGATTCTATGATGCAGGTTTCTCATAAAAAAATACAAAAAGGCCTGTTCGGTCAGGCACAGGTCTACTATAACGACCTCTCGGATACCCCCAAAGCAATAGATGCTTTAAAAGATTTAATAGACCGGTATCCTTCAGGCGATTATAAAGTCCCTGCTTACTACTTCCTTTACCAAATATATCAGGATGATGCTGATTATCAAAAGGCTGGAAGCTATAAAAATCTGATTATTAATAATCACCCCGAAAGCAAATATGCAAAAGTACTCACTGATCCAAATTATATTAAGAATATCCAAAAGGAAGAGGAAGATCAGTTGGCATATTATAATGAGTTGCTGGATGCTTATAACCAGGGAAATTATCAAACTGTTTTGGATATGACAGCCACTGGTATGCAAAAATATGAAGAAACAGATATCATTCCTAAATTAAGCTACTTACAGGCTTTGGCTACAGGAGGATATTATGGTACCACCGAGATGCGTACTGCCCTGAAAGAGGTGATAAAGAAATTCCCTGATGATGAAGTGGCAAAAGCAGCTAAAAAACAACTGGACTTTCTTGATGAAAATGAATTGCAGCAATTAACAGCAGGAACCGGAGAAACAACACCTAGACCCCCAAAAAGGGATAAAAGCGATGAAAGACGTGCTAAACCTGCTGAAGAGCTTACGGAGTCATCGGCAAGTTACAGCTATGAGCCTGAAGCCGAGCATTACTTTGTCTTGGTTGTGAGCAAGGGAGCTGATATGAACCAGCTCAGGTTTAATGTGATCAATTTTAACCTCGATTATTTCCTGCAGAAGGATTATTCAACCGACCTGAAAACCCTTAATAAATACCTGGAAACCATTGTTGTAAAGAAGTTTCCCAATAAAGAGGAAGGAATAAACTATTTTAATACTTTTCAAGCAAGAGAAGAACGGGTAATGGGTGAGTATATGAATCAAAGCCATCAGTTTTTTATTATTAGTCTGGATAATTATATTGCCCTCTTCAATGCAAAATCCCTTTCTTCATATATACTTTTTTACGAACAAAATTACTAAAGTGTCTTTCCTCTCTTGGTTATAAAGATCTTAATGCGTATCTTTAATTTGAGGAGGAGTCCCTTATTAACTTTTTATAAATAAACCCTGTGATTATTTTATGAGAGATGTGAGAATACTTTGGACCGATGATGAGATCGATTTACTTCAGCCGCATATACTTTTTTTGGAAGAGAAGGGATACCTTGTTTCTACAGCAACAAATGGTGATGATGCTCTCGAAAAAGTAGAAAGCGAAGAATTTGATATTATTTTCCTGGATGAAAACATGCCCGGGAAGAGCGGACTCGAAACATTGTCCGGAATAAAGAAGATAAATCCTGATATTCCTGTGATCATGATCACCAAAAGTGAGGAGGAGAATATCATGGACGAGGCTATTGGCTCCAAAATAAGTGATTACCTTATTAAACCCGTTAATCCCAGGCAGGTTTTGCTCTCTATTAAAAAATATGTGGATACAAAGCGCCTGGTCTCTGAGAAAACAATTGCAGATTATCAGCAAGCCTTTGGAAAACTGGGTCAGGAGATTAACATGGCCGATAAGTTTGAGGATTGGGTTGATATTTATCGCAGATTAGTATACTGGCAACTCGAAATGACCGAGCAGGAAGAAACCGGAATGGATGAGATCCTGCAAATGCAGTTTTCTGATGCAAACAGTGAGTTTGGTAAATTCATTGCTAAAAACTACAAGAAATGGATTTCCGGGGAGGAGGAAGCTCCTTTAATGTCCCATCAGCTTATGCGGGAGAAGGTGTTCCCCTTACTGGCAGAGGAAGAAAACATATTCCTGCTCTTGATAGATAATTTTAGATATGATCAGTGGAGAACTATTCATTCCTTAATAACAGAACTTTATACAGTAGAAGAGGATTTGCTGTATTGCAGTATACTCCCAACAGCTACTCAATATGCAAGAAATGCCATTTTTTCAGGCCTTATGCCCTCCGATATCGCGAAGAAATATCCGGATTTATGGCTACATGATGAAGAGTCTGGAGGTAAAAATCTGAAAGAGAGAGAGCTGTTTCTTGAGCACCTTAAAATTTTGAAGAAGGATGTTTTTAGCTTCTATGCCAAGATCAATCAGCAGAAAGAGGGCATGAAAATTCTGGATAAATTACCTGATTTGTTATCCAAACAAATGGTTATTCTTATTTTTAATTATATCGATATGCTTTCTCATGCACGTACAGAGATGGATATGATTAAAGAACTGGCAAAAGACGAGGCAGCTTACCGCTCGTTAACCCTGTCCTGGTTTAAACATTCGCCGCTCTATGCTTTGCTTAAGGAACTGCAGGACAAAAATGTGAAAATTGTGTTAACCACTGATCATGGTACCGTAAGGGTAAGAAATCCACAGAAAGTTATTGGCGATCGAAACACCTCTACCAACCTGCGGTATAAAAATGGAAAAGACCTAAATTATAAGGATAACCAGGCTTTTGCTTTTAACAATCCGGAGGAAATTAAACTGCCCAGAACCCACGTTAGCACAAGCTATATTTTTGCAAAAAATTATGATTATTTTGTCTATCCTAAAAATTATAATTATTACGTAAATTATTATAAAGATACCTTTCAGCACGGTGGGATCTCTATGGAGGAAATGTTGGTCCCCTTTATTGTGCTATCACCTAAAGAAAAGTGATGTAGATGAAAGAATTAAAATTAAAAAGCCTTTCAGATCTCTCTGTTACCGCTGCCCGCTTTTTGCATATGACAAAGGGGAACAGGATTTTTGCCTTTTTTGGTGACATGGGAGTGGGGAAAACAACCTTTATAAAAGCTTTGTGTAATGAAATGGGGGTGATCGATATTGTTACCAGTCCCACCTTTGCATTAATTAATGAGTACCAAACCACCAACTCTGATAAGATCTTTCATTTTGATTTTTATCGAATTGAAAAACTGGAGGAGGTTTTTGATTTTGGCTATGAAGATTATTTCTATAGCAATCATTTTTGTTTTATCGAATGGCCCGATAAAGTTGCAGAGATTCTTCCGGAAAACACTGTTTACGTGCAGATGATAGAGAATCCCGACGGCAGCAGAAACATCAAAATTTATTAATTT
The DNA here is from genome assembly GCA_964453775.1 of uncultured Bacteroidales bacterium. GTDB lineage: Bacteria > Bacteroidota > Bacteroidia > Bacteroidales > UBA12077 > CAYVSF01. The sequence continues at coordinate 2,757 of CAYVSF010000170.1, read as the reverse complement.
GTATTTCTATATTTCTTCCTTTTTTTTATAATTTGATTTATTGGCACATTTGTATTATTTTAGGCCATCCTCAAGGGTCAAATTCAAAATAACTGCTTATGCCTGCAAAGTTCTCATCATCGAATATGGTATATGGAAAAGGAGGATTTTTGCCTCAGGAAGAAATGCTTGAGGTAGGAAAAAAATACTCTAAACTCACCATTGGAATCCCCAAAGAAAACAAAAAATTCGAAAGTAGGGTGGGACTTACTCCGGAAGCCGTAGAAATTCTTGTAGCCAATGGGCATGAAGTGCTGTTGGAAAGAGGTGCGGGAAATGCAGCAAATTATTCCGATACCGACTACAGTGAAAACGGCGCTTTTATTATAAATGAACCCAAAGAGGTTTACCAGTCGGATATCATCTTGAAAATTGCCCCGCTTACCCTATCCGAGATTGATTTATTGAAAGGCCAACAAGTGGTATTTTCTTCCCTGCATTTTAATTCACAATCCGAAGATTATGTCCGTAAATTGATACAAAAGAAAGTTACGGCCATTGCATTTGAAAATCTAAAGGATAGTGATAATACCTTCCCGGTAACACGCTCAATGAGTGAAATTGCAGGAACCACTTCCATCCTCATTGCAGCAGAATATTTAAGTACAGTACACGATGGGAAAGGTGTATTGCTGGGGGGAATTACAGGTATTACACCAACGGAAGTTTTAATTCTGGGTGCCGGAACTGCAGCTGAATATGCAGCGCGTTCAGCAATTGGACTTGGCGCATTTGTCAAAATTTTTGATCCCTCCATCAATCGACTAAAACGCATACAAAATATCCTTGGTCAACGCATGTTTACTTCTGTTCAGCATCCACAGGTCTTGAGCAAGCATCTTAAATCGGTAGATGTGGTTATTGGAGCTATGCACCTTGGAGATGGGGGTCCCCGCTATTTTATTACCGAAGAGATGGTGAAGGAGATGAAGAAGGGGAGCATCATTGTGGATCTGAGCATCGATCAGGGGGGGTGTGTAGAAACGTCCTATTGCATGAACCAACTTAACCCGATGTATATTAAACATGGTGTCATTCACTATTGTATCCCCAATATTGCCTCACGGGTGGCCAGAACCGCTTCCATCGCAATTAGTAATGTGTTTAACCCAATTCTTCTAAAAATAGGGGAGTCCGGGGGAATTAAAAACCTGCTGAAAGATGATTATGGCCTTCGTCATGGGGTCTATATCTACAATGGAATTCTCACTTCCAATCGTATTGGGAAATTTTTTGGCATTCCTTCAAAAGATATCGATCTCCTTATGGCTGCTTTTTAATCATGATCAGAAATTTTTTCATCTTTGCTTACCTCTGGCTGGTGTTGTTTTTTCACTTTTTCTTTTTTTGATATTTCGTATTCTATCCCTTTTTTCAAAACCCCTGTCCGGAAGTATCTTCGATTAGTTACTAAGCTTTGGGCTAAAAATTTATTATGGGTAATGGGCCTAAGGGTTGAATGCAGTGGTCTGGATAATATTTCAATCATCAACAAATCCTCTTGTTGAGCAATCACCAGAGCAATATCGATATCCCCGTGCTTATAGCTGCAACCCCAATTCTATTCGGCTTTTTGGCCAAACAGGAATTGATGAAAGTTTATATTCTTCGTATCTGGATAAAAGCCCTGGGATCGGTCTATATCAAGCGCCAATCAAGACGATCTACCTGGGAAGCTTTCGAAAAAGCCATCGAAAAAGCAGAAAAAGGACATCCTATGCTAATTTTTCCCGAAGGAACACGAAGTAAAAAAACAAAAACCAAACGCTTTCCATTTGGTTTTTTTAAGATACCTATCTCCAAACATCAGTATGGTCCCTGTAAGTATTTCCGGTAGTTACTTGTGTTATGAGGCCAAAAATCGGTTTAAACCAGGAACTGTGATGGTGCATTTTCACCCGCCAATGCATCTTAAAAGTGAGGATAAAACTACAGTAAAAGACTTTGCCGAAAAAATTGAGGCCCGTATTACCTCAAAATTGCTCTAAAAAACAGCTCTAAGTTGTAAATTGCCAGTGTGAATAGCTTTGTTGTCCGGAGAACTTCGCCCTGAATAGAACACTACGGCCTGTATGTTTTTAACTATTTTTTGTTGCAAAGAGAACTGCCATACCAGGTTATTACCGGTTTTTAATCCCTGAAGGAGCATATAGCCCGCAGAAGTGTTGGTTGGTTTGTTATAACTCATGTGTATGTAATTTATCATGGCTTGCAGGGTCCCCCTGTTTTTTATCTGGTAGTTTAATGCTATGCCGGCCAGGTGTTTGTTAAAACGATCCCCTCGCTTACTATCCTCGTAAAAGGAGTAGCTATATTCCAGATCGGTGTTGAGCATAAACCCCAACTGATACGAGAATTTCATTCCTGTCTCGTAACCTTCCAAATGATAGTTCTTCCGACTGAAATATTGCGACCGGTATATCTTTTCCTGAAGCATGAAATCGCCACTCAGGCTAAATCCCTCCCAAAAACCCCACCTGCTTTGTATCCCTGTTGTTTGTCTCTCCTGCTCATCAATGCCATTGGCCATTAGCGTCTTACGCGAACTTTTTTGGAAGGGCACCGAAATACTAAATCTGGCTTTTGAGGCTGCATAGCTGAATACATTTCTTACCGAGGCGTTGAGATGTACAATGGTGGAATCCTGCCTGCCAAAATCCGGAAGGATATTATCAGCTAGTTCTCCTGCTGTGGTCTTCTGGTCATATTTGACAGCAA
>CAYVSF010000169.1:0-6642 GCA_964453775.1 uncultured Bacteroidales bacterium | reverse complement strand
CCTTAAAATGATGGCGCTTGGCCACCTTCTCCATCAAGGTCATAAGAATTTGGTTATGATCAGTAGCCAGGTTGGCTTCCTCGAAACGCGGTGCGCATTCAAACTGATTCGGTGCTACTTCATTGTGCCGGGTTTTAATAGGAATCCCCAATCGATAGGCTTCAATCTCAAAGTCGCGCATAAAATGCGTCACCCGATCGGAAATGGACCCAAAATAGTGATCGCTCAACTGCTGATCTTTTGCCGAAGCATGACCAATGAGTGTCCGGCCTGTTAAACATAAATCCGGACGTGCCAGGTAGAGCGCCTCATCCACCAAAAAATATTCCTGTTCCCATCCCAGGGTTACGTTCACTTTCTCCACGTCCTTATCAAAATACTGGCATACATCAACAGCCGCTTTATCCAAAGCATTTAAAGATTTCAACAAAGGTGTTTTATAATCAAGCGCCTCCCCGGTGTATGAGACAAAAATAGTTGGAATACAGAGGGTGTGTCCATAAACAAAGGCCGGAGAACTGGGATCCCAGGCCGTATACCCGCGGGCTTCAAAGGTATTCCGAAGGCCACCACTGGGAAAGCTGGAGGCATCCGGCTCCTGCTGCACCAACATATCGCCCTGAAAATTTTCAATAATTCCGCCATCATCAGCCGGTTCAAAAAATGCATCGTGCTTTTCCGCTGTTGACCCATTCAGGGGATGAAACCAATGGGTATAATGTGTTGCTCCTCTTTCCGTGGCCCAGGCTTTCATGCCGGTGGCCACCTGGTTGGCATATTTTCGCTCAATCTTTGCGCCCTGGCTTATCGCTTCCATCACATGCCGGTATGCTTCCTGCGAAAGAAAGGATTGCATATTTTGCTTATCAAATACATTTTCACCAAAATAATCGGATGTTTTTACCGAGGGAAGCTCAACAGGCAATTCTTTCCTGTTAAAAAGTTCCTGCATGGCCTGAAATCGAATGATTGACATAGGGCGCTTACTATTTAGGGTTATTTGCTACGAAAATACGTTTTTATTTCATACAACCCCAAAATTTAAAGGGTGTATTTTAAATATTTATCAACATTCAATCTTTTACCCCTTAAAAAATCAATATACACCATTATATTTTCATCTTATTTCACAAAGCACCCCTCTATTTCTGATCCCCGGAATATAAAATCAGAAAAAACCGATCAAAAAAGCCCGACTAAAAAAGCCGGGCTTTGAAAAAATAAGAAATTCTTTTATTCTGCAAAATACTTATAAAAGAAAGGAATGGTATTCATTCCGTTATAGAATTGCTCCAATGGATAGTTTTCATTGGGCGAGTGAATTGCATCTGCCTCAAGACCAAAGCCCATCAATACAGACTTAATTCCCAGCTTTTCTTCAAAAGTAGCAATAATAGGAATACTTCCCCCGCTGCGTACAGGAACGGGCTGCTTACCATAAGTCTCTTCATAGGCTTTTTCTGCTGCTTTGTATGCGGGCAAATCAATTGGACATACATATCCCTGTCCACCGTGAAGATAGGTAACTTCCACTTTTACACTCTTAGGAGCAATGGATTTGATATGATCTTCAAACAATTTTCCAATCTTGTGGTGATCCTGATTGGGAACCAGGCGTGTAGAAACCTTTGCATGTGCTTTTGAAGGCAATACCGTTTTGGCTCCTTCGCCGGTATATCCACCCCAAATTCCACACAGGTCGAAAGAAGGACGAATTCCTGTTCTTTCCGGAGTAGTATATCCTTTTTCTCCTCTTAACTCTTCAACATTTATCGCCTTTTTATACGCTTCTTTGTCGAAAGGCGCTTCTGCCATTTTCTTGCGTTCTTCTGCGGTAGCTTCAATCACATCGTCATAAAAACCGGGGATGGTTACTTTATTGTCCTCATCGGTCATTTGGCTAATCAAATCGGCCAGAACATTAATAGGATTGGCCACAGCACCGCCAAACAAGCCCGAGTGCAAGTCTTTATCCGGACCGGTAACATCTACCTGCCAGTAAGAAAGTCCACGTAAACCTGTGGTTATGGAAGGTGTATCGGGAGCTAACATGCTGGTATCCGAAACCAGGATAACATCACCGGAGAGCAGTTCTTTATTTTGCTCACAGAATTTACCCAGACTGGGCGATCCAATCTCTTCTTCTCCCTCGATCATAAACTTCACATTACAAGGCAGACTGTCGGTCTTTACCATAGCCTCAAATGCCTTGATATGCATGAATGACTGTCCTTTATCATCATCGGAACCGCGTGCCCAAATTTTACCGTCTTTTACAACAGGCTCGAAAGGTTCTGTATTCCAAAGATCAACAGGATCAACGGGCATTACGTCATAGTGCCCGTATACAATAACCGTCTTTTTGGAAGGATCGATGATTTTCTCACCGTAAACAACAGGATTGCCATCGGTTGGCATCACTTCAGCTTTATCTGCGCCTGCATCAAGCAAAACCTGCTTTAAATGGTTGGCGGCTTTGATCATATCATCTTTGTGAGATGATTCAGAACTGATCGAAGGAATACGAATTAATTCAAATAATTCTTCAAGAAAACGTTCTTTATTCTCTTCGAGGTACTGTTTTACTTTTTCCATACATATTTATTTTACTGTTCAACATTTCTTTCTATACTTAATAAAAGAACCCTAAAATTAATAAAAAATTGTCAAATGGGAAGCCCTTACTCCTTCTTATGCCTGTCATAGGCCTCAGCCACGTCATCCAGCTGTCTGTACCACTTTTTCCCGTATTTTCTAATTAAGGCATCCTTTAAAAATTTATACACCGGAAGTTTTTTCTGATTTCCAAGCTCACGGGCCGGATCACAAATTTCCCATCGATGATAATTAAGCGCTTCCATATCGTGCAACTTTGCTATTCGTATGGGATACAAATGACAGGAAACAGGCTTCCGAAAAGGCTGCTTTTTATCGAAAAAAGCTTTTTCGATCCCGCACAATGCCACTCCGTTTTCGAAAACAGCATAAACACACTCCTCACCATTCAACAGCGGCGTAACCAGGTCGCCATCGGCATCCACCACGGACACACTCTGCTCCTCAATCGATTTTTGCGATTCCGGTCTAAGGTAAGGCAATATCTTCGGCAGGTTCTTTTCCAGCAACTCCTTTTCTTCCTCTTCCAGAGGAGCACCCGATTCGCCATGCACACAACAGGCACCTTTACATTTCGATAAATCGCAGCAAAAATTGGTGTCAAACAGTTCGGTGCTCAACACCTTATCATCAACAACTATCATCCAATCTACTTCTTACAAATTAAACATTTACCACTCATCTCCTGCGGCACCTCAACACCCAGAATATGGGCAAGGGTTGGCGCCACATCCGCCAAAATTCCTTCTTCAATCTTTTCATAATCATCCGACACCAATACTACAGGTACGGGGTTAAGCGAGTGAGCAGTATTCGGACTCCCATCCGGATTAACTGCATTATCGGCATTCCCGTGATCAGCAATAATCAAAACATCATAGCCTTCTTCCCTTGCAGTGGTTACCACATCTTTAACGCAGGAATCTACCGCTTCAATCGCTTTTTTTATGGCCTCGTAAACACCGGTGTGCCCTACCATATCGCCATTGGCAAAATTCAGACAGATAAAATCCGGCCCTTCTTCCTTCATGTTTTTCACAATTGCATCCCGCACTTCATAAGCGCTCATCTCGGGTTGTAAATCATAGGTCGCCACTTTCGGACTTGGAATTAAAATGCGGTTCTCATGATTAAATTCTTCCTCACGTCCTCCCGAGAAGAAAAAGGTCACGTGTGCATATTTCTCTGTTTCGGCAATACGAAGCTGTTTCAGGCCGTTGGCAGCAACAACTTCGCCCAGGGTATTTTTCAGGTTCTCTTTTTCAAATGCAATCCGGATATTCTTAAAACTTTCATCGTAGCGGGTCATGGTAACATAATGCAAAGGCATTGTCTGCATTCCATGTTCCGGCATATCTTCCTGAGTTAGTGCAATGGTAATTTCACGCAAGCGGTCGGTTCTAAAGTTAAAACACACCACCACATCATCCTTTTGGATTGTTCCTTTAGGCTTATTCTCTTCATCTATCAGAATCACAGGCTTGATAAATTCATCGGTTACACCGGCATCGTAAGACTCCTGAATTGCCTGCACTGCACTCTTACTTGCTTTTCCCTTTCCGTGCACAAACAAATCGTAGGCCTCTTTTACTCGCTCCCAGCGTTTATCCCTGTCCATGGCATAATAACGTCCTACCACAGAGGCTATCTCTCCGTTGGAATTTTTTAAATGATCCTCCAACTCCTGGACAAAGCCTTTCCCACTTCGGGGATCCGTATCACGCCCATCGGTTAATGCATGCACATACACTTTATCCAGACCATACTCGCCGGTGATATCGCACAGCCTATACAAATGCTTATTTGAAGAATGCACACCGCCATCCGAAACCAATCCAATAAAATGCACGGCTTTATCATTTTTCCGGGCATACTCGAATGCCTCGTTCAGAGCCTTGTTTTCTTCGATACTTCCGTCTTCGATTGCCCGGTTGATCTTTACCAAATCCTGGTAAACAATTCTTCCGGCACCAATATTCAGGTGGCCTACCTCCGAATTTCCCATTTGCCCCTCAGGCAGCCCTACATCCGAGCCGGAAGTGCGCAATTGCGCATTCGGGTAATCCTTCAGAAGTTGATTCATAAATGGCGTGGACGACTGGGAAATAACATCCGTTTTATCCTTTTTTCCAATTCCCCATCCGTCTAATATCATTAAAAGTACCTTTTTTCCTGGTATCATAAAATCTCCTTTATTTGTTGATCGCTTATTGAATTATTGGTTTAAACCCCATAGTTAATATCTAACAGGAAGCTTACCAAAAAGTTGATACAAAAATATCCTTTTTTATGGAAGATAAACAGGATAATTATCAGCAGTTCATAATTCTCTTTAGTAGCCTTAAGCCCAGCCATCAGAAAAAATCCTTAAAAATGATAAAACACACGTGATATATAGAAATTTATTCCGATTTTAGTTGCTGAAAAAACCAAAACTTATGAGCAAATTAGCACGCACCCTCAGGCAATATCCCCGAACATTCTGGATTGCCAATACCATGGAACTTTTCGAAAGATGGGCCTGGTATGGATTTTTCATGCTTTTCGCCAATTATCTTACACAATCCACCGAACTGGGCGCCCTGGGACTCAGCCAGACTGAAAAAGGCATTATCATGGGCGTTGGAACGGGTATTTTGTATCTTCTGCCTGTCATTACAGGTTCTATAGCCGATAAATACGGGTATCGCAGGGTGCTTTTTGCTGCATTTCTGATTTACGTTTCGGCCTTTCTCATCATGCCGTTTTGCAAAAGCTTTGCAGCTGTATTTGCCACCTATCTTTACCTTGCGCTGGGAGCAGCCCTGTTCAAACCCATTGTTTCCGCCACCGTGGCAAAAACCACCAACGACGAAACCTCTTCGGTGGGCTTTGGTATTTTCTATATGATGGTGAACATCGGTGCTTTTGTAGGGCCACTTTTTGCCTTATACCTTAAAAAACTATCCTTCGATAAAGTTTTCTACATCTCCTCTATCATCATCGGAATTAATCTGCTTTTCCTGCTTTTTTACCGCGAACCGGAGCATGAGAAGAAAGAAGAACCTTTGAAAGATTCCCTGAAAACCATCTTCCGTAATATTGGCATCGCCTTTACAGACAAGAAGTTTGTTATCTTCCTGCTGATCGTGGCGGGCTTCTGGACCATGTACAACCAGCTGTTTTTCATGCTCCCTGTTTTTATCGACCAGTGGGTGGATACCTCGCAGCTTTACCAGTTTTTTCAGGAATACTGGCCCTGGATTGCCTCTACATACGGAACTGGTAACGGTCAACTTCAGGCCGAGTTTATTACCAATGTAGATGCCATGTACATCATCCTGTTCCAGGTAATGGTTTCCACCCTAATCATGAAATGGAAGCCCCTGAGCAGCATGATTACAGGCTTTCTGGTATGCTCAATTGGGATGTCGCTTACAGTGGCCACCCAGGATGTGCTTTTTATTCTATTTTCCATTCTGATTTTCGGACTTGGAGAGATGGCGGGTTCACCAAAAATAACAGAATACATAGGTAAGATGGCCGCTAAAGATAAGGTGGCACTTTACATGGGCTTTTCCTACATTCCCATGGCCATCGGAAACATGCTGGCGGGTTTTATTTCGGGCTTTGTTTACGAAAAGATGTCGGATAAAATAACCCTGGCGGGGAAAGAAATTGCCCGGCAAGACTTTAACATTCCCGAAGTCTCCGATCAATTTACCAAAACCGATTACCTGCAGGCATTAGCAATCCAGCTCAAGCTGTCGGAATTTGAACTTACGCAATACCTTTGGCAAGAGTACCATCCCGGTCGCATTTGGGTGGTGCTGATGGGAATTGGACTGACAGCCGCACTGGCACTCTACATTTATGACCGGAAATTGATTCGAAAGAAAGGACAAAGAAGAGTTGTACAAAAACCTAAACCGGAAAAAGGCATCTAAGTGATATAAAATACAAAACCCCGGTCTTTTGGCCGGGGTTGTGGTACCACCTGGAATCGAACCAGGGACACACGGATTTTCAGTCCGTTGCTCTACCAAC
>CAYVSF010000168.1:0-6667 GCA_964453775.1 uncultured Bacteroidales bacterium | reverse complement strand
AAGGAGATGAATATCAGAAATAAAAACAGGACCTTTCATACCGTTTTTTAAAGTAGATTTATTGAACGATTAACCCAGGGTCACACGCGAAGCAGCCTAAATCCTATTAATTATTGTTACTTCTCAAGCGACTTCATCAAATAGATTTGTATTTTTGTCCCATGCAGGAAAAACAGAAGCAGCAATTATCCCTGGACAAATGGTTGCCCATAACCGCAAAAGAGATGAAGTACCGGGGTTGGGAACAACCCGATGTGGTGCTTATTACAGGCGATGCTTATGTGGATCATCCTTCTTTTGCAAATGCCATGGTGGGAAGGTACCTGGAAAGCCTTGGCTTAAAGGTAGCCCTTGTACCACAACCCAACTGGCAGGATGATTTGCGGGACTTTAAAAAAATGGGCACTCCCCGCCTGTTCTTTGCCATTTCGGCCGGGAATATGGATTCCATGGTCAACCACTACACAGCGAACAAACGTTTGCGCTCTGATGATGCTTACACACCAGACGGTAAAAGCGGATTCCGTCCAGATTATGCCAGCATTGTCTATTCCAGGATCGCAAAAAAGCTCTTTCCTGAGATTCCTGTCGTTTTAGGTGGTGTAGAAGCATCCATGCGGCGATTAACACACTATGATTTCTGGACGAATCAGCTTAAGCCTTCAATTTTGGAAGAAAGCAAAGCTGATATTCTGGTATATGGTATGGGTGAGCGATCACTGAAAGCTATTGTGGATAAATTGGAACAGGGGAAAGATTTAAAGGCATTAAGAGACATCCCACAAATTGGCTACCTACTAACGAAGGATGAACAACTGCAAAAGAGTGATGAGTGGGAAAATATTACCTTAAACAGCCACGAACTTTGTCTGCAGGATAAAAGAAAATTTGCAGAGAACTTTGCCACCTTCGAAACGGAATCGAACAAATGGCAGGCTGCAAGGCTAATACAGGAAATCAACAACCAAATACTGGTGATCAATCCTGCTTTTCCACCAATGGAAGAAATAGAATTGGATGCCATCTACGATTTACCTTACACCCGGCTTCCCCATCCCAAATATCAAAAAAAAGGCACCATACCTGCTTATGAAATGATTCGACATTCCATAAGCCTGCACCGTGGATGCTTCGGAGGATGCAGTTTTTGTACCATCGTAGCCCACCAGGGAAAATTTGTCAGCAGTCGGTCTTCAAAATCCATTCATAAGGAAGTGGAAGTAATAAAAAAAATGCCTGATTTTAAGGGATATATCAGCGATCTGGGAGGCCCCTCGGCCAATATGTATCAAATGCAGGGAAAGGATATGGAAATCTGTAAAAAATGCAAGCGTCCCTCCTGCCTCTTTCCTGCTATCTGTAAAAACCTGGATACCAACCCGGCAAAACTCACCCAATTGTATAGTGAAGTAAGAAAATCCCCGGGCATAAAAAAAGCGTTTGTGGGTAGTGGCGTCCGCTATGATCTGTTTATGAATGAACTGGATAAAAAACCTTATCGGGAATATGCCGAAACGCTTATTCAACATCATGTATCCGGACGATTAAAAGTGGCCCCCGAACATACCTCAGAGCGGGTTTTAAAACTAATGCGGAAACCCTCCTTTGAAACCTTTCATGCTTTTCGAAGGCTCTTCAATAAAATTAACGAGCAGTTCCACAAAAAACAACAGCTTATACCCTACTTTATTTCCAGTCATCCGGGCAGTACAAACGTAGACATGGCAGGGCTCTCCCTGGAAACGAAAAAAATGCACCTGCAATTGGAACAGGTTCAGGACTTTACACCTACACCCATGACCCTGGCCACAGTAATGTTTTACACGGGACTAAATCCTTACACGATGGAAAAAGTGCATGTGGCGCGTAGTAAGGAAGAGAAACTGGCACAGCGCAATTTCTTTTTCTGGTATAAAAAAGAATACAAAACTCAGATAATAAAAGAACTAAAAGCAGCCGGTCGTGGGGAGCTTATCCCAAAACTTTTTCAATCCAGCAAAGATCCAAGGAAGTTAAAAAAACAGAAACGACGAAAGTAAGTCACTAACAAAGAAGGATGCTTGAACAATAAAAGCACCCTATTCGCAAGTCACTGTATCTTACTACACATCCAATGCCAAAGCCTTTATTTGAATTATTTATTTAAGACATTACGCAGAATTGTAAGCAAATGATTCTTATCAATGGGTTTAGCAATATAATCGTCTGCACCAGCCTGTAGACACTTTTTACCGTCATCCTGCATGGCAAAAGCCGTTTGGGCAATTATCGGAAGGTGTTTGTTGTATTTTCTTATTTCCCTGATGGCATCAAATCCGCTTACTCCAGGCAAACGTATATCCATTAAAATCAGGTCAAAATCAGCAAATACATTATGTTTTTCTTTAGCTTCTTCCCAGGATCCTGCAATTGAAAGTTCTACATCGGTTGGTTCAAGGAGTTCATTCATAAATTCCTGGCTCACAATATCATCCTCCACCAAAAGAAAACGCAGATTTCCAATTTTTTTACTATCAGAATCGACGATAACATGCGATGCTTGAGATTGCTCTGTTTTAACTGGCACAAAAGGCAGGGTAAAATAAAAAACCGAACCGGAATTTTTCTTCGACTCCAACCAAATACGTCCACCCAGTTTTTCCACATAAGCCCTTGTAATAGGTAATCCCAAACCGGCACCTTCAAAGGTACGCGTGGTTCCCATTTCTTCCTGGGTAAATCGTTGAAAAACTGTTTTATGGTGCTCCGGATCAATTCCAATTCCAGTATCTTTTACATAAAATCTCAGTTGACCATCTTCCAAATGATAACCGAAATCGATGCTACCTTCATGGGTATATTTAATTGCGTTTTTAATTAAATTGGTAAGAATACTCTGGAATTTCTCTTCATCAATTTGTATAGTAGCTTCTCTGAGCGGCAAGCCCATTGAACAGGTCAATTTTAAATCTTTCTCACTGGCTTCTGGTTGAAAGAAGGTATAAAGAAAGTTTAATTGCTCATTAATATTAAGCTCTGAATTTGACACTTCCACCTGCCCCGCTTCTATTCTTGAAATATCAATAAGATCATTGATGGTATTCAGCATCCTCTTCCCGCTTGTTTGGATGGTATCGATGTACTTTTTCTTTTTCTCTCCTGATAATTCAGGCTTTCTCAGTAACTCTGTAAACCCCATGATTCCGTTCATGGGTGTTCTAATCTCGTGGCTCATATTGGCCAGAAACGCTGATTTAAGTCTGTCACTCTCTTCGGCTTTTTCTTTGGCTTTTACCAATCGTTCACGCATCCGAACCTGCTCGGTAACATCGATTTGTGTACCCCACATGCGTATAAGCCGGTTGTTATTAACCAAGCCTACCATATTGTTGGAAATATAGAGGAGGTTTCCTTCACTGTCTTTTTCTTCGGTAAGTTTATTTACAGTCCTGTATCCATTAGTCACAAAATTTCTCATCTCACGCCTGTTTACGGGATGATCGCTACCTCCATGTACTTCTATAACACGCACGCCCAGAAAATCGTTGATGCTGTTCATTCCATACATTTTTGCAAATGTATCATTGCATTCCGCAATGTAGGCGTTATCATATATAAAATCGACCTGTTCTTCAATTTCAAGCGAGATATCCATTGGTTCATCCATTTCCAAACGATATATTCCTTCTGAACTTTGTTTTATATAGTTCAGATACCGTTCTTCACTTTCTTCAGCTTTTTGTTTGGCTTTCAACAATTCCCTTTTTTGTCCATCGAGTGTCAGGTTGATATTTCGAAGTTCATCATTTGAAGCTTTCAATTCCTCTTCAGCAGCCTGCAACTCTTCGTTTTTCTTCTCCAGGTTGATTTGTGCATGTTTCGATTCAGTGATATCCCTTACCCATTCGACAAAGGTATCTGCAGTGCCATCTTCATTTATAAGTGGCATCACCCGTAGATCGACCCATCGACCATTCGGTAATTGGATATCAGATGAAAACGGTTGCAATGTATCCAGTACTTTTTTGGCCTGACAATCCGGACAAACAGTCTCAAAATTCCGATAAGTTTTGTAACATTTTGATCCTACCACTCTCTTCGCCTCAGGCACATTCCCAAATTCTTTCCAGTTACTATATAAGATATTCATGTCCTTATCGTGTATGGACACCAAATCCGGGATGGTTAAAAGCATATCCTGAAAGCGCTGTTCGCTTTGTTCCAGCTGCTTTTCGGCCTGTTTCCTTTGCGTAATATCAACCGCAATGGATAAAAGCCGGTTCGTTCCGTCTATATGTATTATTTCACCATCATATTTGCAAATAATCTTTTCCCCGTTCGCCTTTATTAATTGTAATTCCAAATTGCTTACATATCCTTTTTCTTTGAGTTCTTTTATCAGCAACTCCTTACGATCTTTCTCCCGAAGGAATCCAATCTCAACCGATGTCTTCCCTATTACTTCTTCTCTTTTATATCCGGACCCTTCCAAAAAGGCCTGGTTCACATCCAGGTACCTGCCTGTTTCAATATCACTTATCGACATCAGTATCGGGGCTTTCTTAAAGGCATTTGAGAACATTTCTTCCGATTCCTTCAATTTCTTTTCGGCTTCTTTCTTTTCTGTGATATCATGATAATTTAAAAGAACGCCATTGATGTCCGGATTGTGAAGTAAATTCCTTGCAAAAAGAGAAACAATTCGATAGCCCTTATCTTTTGATTTGTAGCGATAAACAAAGGTTTCACTAGCATCGTTTTGCTTTAGCAGACTCACAAAAGCCTTTTTTAGCCATCTTACATCATCCTTATGTACTTTTTCCCAGGCGGGTTTACCTACAAGTTCATCCGGTTCCCATCCAAACCAAATCTTTACATTCGGACTTTTATAGCTTATTATTCCCTCCTTATCAAGTATGGCAATTACATCAGAAATGCTGGATATCATGGCACGTTGACGCACTTCTCTTTTCTTCAACTCCAACTCAGCTTTTTTTTGCTTTGTAATATCATAAGAGATCACTTGCACCAGAGTCGTCTTACCTTCTTCATTTTTTATGGGTTGCAGACTGCTGTAAAGCCATCTTTCTTTCCCCTTAAAGCTAACCTTATCTTCGTGGTGTTGCATTAAGCCTATCTCAAATACTTCCTGTATCCGCTGATTATAATCCTTTCCTTTTGCGAGGTGAAAATCATTAAAATTCTTACCAATGAAGGCTGTAGGTTTACTACCAAACAAATCAGCTACTTTTTGATTGACCATCTTGCAGGCACCGTCCCGTTCAAATACCGAAATGAGCATTTCTGACCTATCGAATAGAAATCGATATTTAAGCTCACTCTCTTTTAAAGCATTTTCTGATATCTTTTGATCGGTAATATCTTTAAAAACACAGTAGGTTTGCTTAAAGCTGCCATTCGGATGGGTGCCTATACATCCTTCAAAGCTCACATCAATGTAGTGCCCTTTTTTGTGTCGTAAGCGGAATTGCACATCATGCAGATAACCTCGTTTCTTAAAGGCCGGGAAATTCTTTTCAAAATGCTCCTTCCAGTTGGGATGCAAAAAGCTGGAATATCTTTTCCCAATAACTTCCTTCTTCTCATACCCAAGGACATTTAGCCAGGCCGGATTAACATCTATAAAGCAGCCTTTTTCATCAAGCGATTGATAAGCCAAAGGTGCATTTTCATATAGAGTGCGGAATTTTTGCTCTTTTTGCTCTGTTTCCTGATATTGATACCTTAACTCCTCTTCCATCGACTTCTGATCCGTAATATCACGCATCAGATCGACAAATTTTACTATAGTTCCCTTTTCGTCTACTACAGGGGTTGATTTCACTGAAAACCATTTCTGCTTATCCGGAAAGTATTTCTCGCCAACTTCACTTTTTCTGCTCTTAAGACTTTTAAAAAGCGGGCAATCCTTGCCTGGCTCCTGGCAGTCGTCAAATACTTTGTAGCATTTTTTACCAATTACTTCTTCGCGCTGTTTGTTAAAAAGCTCCAAACCATAATTATTGATCTCAAGTATTGTAAATTCGGGGGAGATGATCACAAAAATATCATCGATGGCATTGACTACTTCAAGCCACTCCTGTGTTGACAGAACCGCTTGATTATTTGCCTGGTTAATTGCCTGTGGATGGTTTGGTTTTTGATTTTTTTGTGTGTCTGCCATTTATTAAATAATCTACCTCAGACCTAAGCGCTTCGCTTATTTGTACTAAAAATTTACGAAGAAAAGCCAGAGTTGCTTGACATTAAAAAAAGCACTGCAATGCGACCGATTTGCTACTAAAATAGAATTTTTCGGATAATAAAACAACTAAACCATCCACTTATCTGTTACAGATACGCCTGTATGAAAAAAAAAGGTTCCACTAAGCATAGACATTTATAAACCAAAACGGCGAAAGTGTTCATTCAAATCCTTTTACTTTAATGGCGTTTTGGCCTCATAGATTATTATCTTTGTTCTTTTAAAACTACTGCCATGGCAGCCAACTACACAAAACTGGGAAGCAATAAAATAAGCAGGCTTTTATTCAGTCTGTCCTTACCTTCCATGGTGGCCATGTTTGCCAATGCCATTTACAATATTATAGATACCATTTTCGTTGGGCGTGGAGTGGGTTCCCTGGGTATTGCAGCAGTTGCAATAGTTTTGCCCATTATTGCCATT
>CAYVSF010000167.1:0-6669 GCA_964453775.1 uncultured Bacteroidales bacterium | reverse complement strand
CGACATTTGTTACCCGTGATAAAGGAACATGCAAAATATTTTCTCCAAAACAAAATTCAGGTTACTGATGAATTACCTGAATTTGAACTATCTATCATCGAAGTACTTAATTTGTGTCAAAAATATGAAGATATAATAGCCCTTTCAGAGTTCGTGGAAAACCATTATGATACCTCTCTCGTGGAAGGCTCTCCTTTTTATCAATTCTCCCGACTTTGCCTCTCCAGAGCCCTTCTCCGCCAAAAGGAGAAAACAAGGGCAATGCAAATATTCAACAGCATTATAGATTTACAATTCCCGGATCACATGAAATATTACATGGAAATCAATATTGACCTTATCCACATTGATTTTCTGCTTGCCAAAAACAAGACCAATGAGGCCATTGAGTTAACAGAGCAAATTAAGCAAAACAGCCTTAAACTCGTAAGTACAAGTGGGGGCTATATCACTGGAGAAATACAGACAATGCACCTTGAGGCAAAAGCATTCCAGGGAGCGCAACTTGAACTATCCGGTACTGCAAAAAATCTCGATGCCTATGTTAATACCGGTGGTGTACTTTCAGCCACAAAACTTAGCTGTGGTGCAGCTAATATTCAGATGAACACCGGGGGTAAAGCCGAAATTACAGTAAATAAAAAGCTTACCGGAAAAGTAAACACAGGTGCTCATTTTAGCTACTTTGGTATGCCTGAAGAAACCGACATAAGTACCTCCCTCGGCGGACAAATTTCTGCGTGGGATGAAGAGGAAAAGTAATAATTTCAAGTATGACTAGTCCTAAATAACCCTTACAGGTTTTAATGGATTAAAAATGCAATATTAAGTGAGAATGGGATTAATTTCATTCTCACTTTTTTTATTCATCTTCATCTTCAAGAAAAGAATTGTCATTCAAGGGATAATCAATATCTCCCAATTCTTCTATTTCTTCCAGATACTCCTGCTTGAAACTCTTCTTCTTTTTCTTGTTTGATTTTGCCTTTTTAGCTCTTGGCTCGGGCATGTCATTAAAAAGGTGATCTTTTTTCGTCTTACGAATGTCTTTCTTCGATTTCATGATAAAACTTCAGGTTTTTAAAACTACTGGTGGTTCGTTAATTATCTTTATTAAAACAGAGGGTTTTTTATTATCTAAGCAAGGTAATAAGTTTTTTTCTCATTGTAAACAATTTTCACCGCTAATATAACACCCTTACAACCTGGTTTCCAAACAATCTAAACTTTTTTTGCTGCTTTTTCGTATACATTTTGTAAAACCTAAAAGTTATGAGCGAAATCATCTTAGATGCACCTTATGCATTCGTAACGTATGACCCCGATACAAAAGTCGGAAAAATCCAGTGGAGGGGAAAAGCCAATGAAGAAGAATATAAGCACGCTTTTCTTGTACTGCTGGAGCATGCCAAAAAAGCCAGAATTGACAACTTTCTTTCTGATGTTAGGGAGCAAAAAATTGTTTCACCCGAAAACAGGAAATGGTTTGAAAATGAAGTGCTCCCTATTGCTGTCAATGAACGCGGACTTAAAAGAGCTGCAGTCATTTTTGATGGGAATGTTTTTAAAAAATATTACCTCAACATGCTCATCAAAGCATCCAATAAATTTGACATGCCCTTAAAAATGTTCAATAAAGAAGAGGATGCGATGAAGTGGTTTGAAAAACAGGCTCAATAGAACAAAAAGGCTGTCCCATAAGTCCAGGATGACATATACGACTTTTGGGGACAGCCTCTTCATTTTTCGCCTTATTGTTGTTTCACTTTACTGGCATCTACAATTTTATACACCTTATCAGAACGACGGATGAGATCTTTTACGGGGATAGAACAAAATTCTCCTTTCACAGCCTTACGAACAGGCTGCCTGTCCACTCGTATTTCTTCCACTTTTGTTTCCACCACTCCTGTCGTTGGACCGGTTATCAAAATTTCATCCCCCTCCTGCAGTTCCTGTGTTTCTATTTTGATTTCTGCAACTCCTATTTTCTGGAAATAATTTGTTCCTTTTCCGATATAAATTTTTCGCTTTGTGGCTCTAGATCCATAACGGTGGCTCCATTCGCCCAGGCGTTGTCCTAAATAATAGCCATCCCAAAAGCCCCTGTTGAAAACTGTAGCCAAACGTTCGTTCCATCCTTCAATCTTCTCTTCTGTAAATTTATTCTTCTCGATGGCAACAAGGGCTTCGCTGTAACATTGAACAACCGTTTTTACATATTCTGCGGGTCGGGCACGTCCTTCAATTTTCAATACCATTACCCCTGCATCAATAATTTTATTTAAAAACCCGATTGTTTTCAAATCTTTCGGCGACATGATATATTCATTATCAATCTCCAGCTCATTCCCGGATTCTTTTTCGGTAACAATATAAGCTTTACGGCAGGTTTGCATGCAGGCGCCTCTATTAGCCGAATAATTTTTCTCATGCAAGCTTAAATAGCATTTGCCTGATACTGCCATACATAATGCACCATGCACAAACATCTCAATACGTACAAGTTCTCCGGAAGGACCGATAATTTTTCCTTTCACAATCTGATCTGTAATTGTCTTTACCTGATCCAAATTGAGCTCTCTTGCCAGTACGACCACATCTGCATAGTGCGCATAAAACTTTAAGCTTTCAATATTGGTTACATTTACCTGGGTTGAAATATGCACCTCAACACCAATGGACTTTGCATATTGAATGGCTGAAATATCCGAGGCAATAATTGCCGTAATCCTATATTTTTTTGCTGCATCAATAATCTTATAAACAATCTCAAGTTCATTATCATATACAATGGTATTGACAGTAAGATAGGTTTTTAGACCATGCTCCTCACATATCTCCACTATCCTCTTCAAATCATCGAACTTAAAATTATT
This sequence comes from uncultured Bacteroidales bacterium, assembly GCA_964453775.1. Classification (GTDB taxonomy): domain Bacteria; phylum Bacteroidota; class Bacteroidia; order Bacteroidales; family UBA12077; genus CAYVSF01. The sequence goes on along the minus strand of CAYVSF010000167.1, from coordinate 3,790 downwards.
GGAAGAATGAGCTCGCATATTCATCTTTTCAATGCCAAAATAAACGGAATCCGCTCCTCCCTGAATAGCTGCCATCAAGGATTCATAAGAACCCACCGGCGCCATAATCTCTATGTCTTTTCGTTTTACCATTTCCTTGCGCTGTCAAATACTTAATTTCATCCGAAAATGCTTACCGGATAAAAAGGTGGGACAAATTTACTTCAAAGATTTTAATCATACAATCTGAACCATCATCTGCGTCAATTGTTTACCAAGAAAACCATCTCGCAAACAAGTTAAACCCAAAAATACTGACCTATGCAAAACGAAAAGTTGCTTCAGATTGAAACGCTGGGGTTTCTGTTCAAGCAGGAAAGGCTTACGAATGTAGAAAACAACATTATTCCAAATACACTGGTACTTGAAAGCCTGTATCCCTTTCCCGGCTATTTTGGAAACAACCTGCCGGACGAATCGGAACCACATTCCTTGTTTTTGGTTGCCACAAAAGCCCACCCCTTCGAAGAGGTTGCACAAATTACGGAAGATATAAAAAAAACATTTAAGCACGATTTTAATGCCTGTGATGCCACCCTGCTATTCGAAGTTTATCAATACCCGGCTATTCGTATCAAATATTTAAAACGCTTCGAGTTCCTTCCCGAATTGCAAAAAAAATTCCAGGAATATGGAATCCGTTTTAGACCTCATAAAGAAACCGATGAAGAGGCAGTGATAAAAGTCAACAAACATTTCTCCGTTGAAGAAATAGAACCGGGTATTTATCGGGATGTTGAAGGTGAGTTTAAATGCTATGTTGCCCTTCCCGAACGAATTAGCTGGGAAAGCTTTGTCAAGATTACACATTCCATTAAAAATAATATCGATAACAATATCTTTGATGCGGCCCTGGGTGCAATCTACCGAAAAAACGGAATCGTAAATATGGTGCGGATTTACGACAAAGAAAAAAACGTGGATCGGACCAGAAAAATCAAAGACATGTTCCACCAGGAAATCAAACAGCTGAAAAAATAAGCCTTTAAGTACTATTCCTACCTCATAAAATGTTTTAAAATTTAGGGCTTTTCATTATTATTGTACTGCTCTAAATTAGATTTATGAGAATATTGCGATCTGTACTTATAGGTTTGTTGTTGGGGATGTTACTGAGTGTCATTCTCCTTTTTATTTTCTCATTACGATATGACCGGGAGATATCCCGCTATGTTTTTACAGCTATCGATAAAAGTATAGAACCAGAGTTATATGCAGAAGATATCCAGGTTCAATTGTTGCGTCATTTCCCTTTTGCATCCGTGAATCTTAAAAACAGCGCATTATATTCGCCTCTTCAAAACGATACGCTGCTCAAAGCTGAAAACCTTATTTTTAAGTTTGATCTAATTAGTTTTCTTACTTCCAATTACCTGGTGGAGGAGATCCGGTTGGAAAAAGCTTCGCTTAAAATGGTGGTAAACGAATCCGGGGAACTTAACTTCCGGCAAATCCTGCAAACAAAAAGCAGTCCTGCAGATAGCTTTTCTATAGATCTTAAAGCCCTACAATTTCATGAGTCCAACATTAGTTATGAAAACAAGCAACAGGATTTTCTGCTACTGTTTTTTTCCGAAAACTCTTCGTTAAGTGGTAATTTTAAAAAATCAGAAATTGACCTTAAAACCAACTTAAAAGGGGAGCTTTTAGGTTTAACAAGCGGCAAAATTAGCTATAGCAACACAGCACTAGACGGGCATTTTGAAATGAAGTCCGCAGATCATGAACTCCTTCTTGTGGGAGATAATTTCAAGCTTGGTGGTATGCGTCTCAATTTTGACGGAATTTATTTTCAACTGGAAAAAAAACTTCACCTTCAATACCAAAGTGAAGGGCAACAGGCGAAAAAGCTTCAATCCCTCATCCTCCCCTTGTTCAATGAATCCCTGAACAAGCTAGAAGTAAACAAAGGGAACTACTCCCTGCAGGGAACAGTCGATTATCAAAGAAGAGGAAATCCAGCCCTGCAGGTATACACCAACTTTCGCCTGAGCAACCTTAGCGGTAATCTAAAATTTAAGCATTCATTCTCCTATAAGCATCTTATGGCAACCGGCACATTTACCTTTTCTCCGGGAAATTTCGCCTGTACATTGGACTCTTTCCAAATTCAATCCGGTGATAGTAAGCTGAAAGGCAAACTCTATTATGATCAAGAAAACAATCAGGCCTTTCATCTTACGACCTCTGCAAGTATACAATTGCAGGATATCACCAAGATACCCTCCCTGGATAGTCTGATTGAGGCAAATGGAAAAATGACCCTAAACAGTTCTTATAAAGGCAACCTGGACAATTTCCTTGACCAATTTAAAACTTCCCTGAAATATAATACCCTTCCAATGCATATCGATTTCGAGAAAGCCCATATCACTCTTAAGGACCGGGGAATTAGCATTAGCAATATCAATGGTACAATAAACAAGGAAAGACAAATAAAGGCAGAGCAACTCTATTTTGAAGCAGGAAAAAATGATTTCCAAATAGACGGTACCATTCGCCTTCTTCCTTTTTATTCTATTAATGCCCGTCTATCATCAAATTCAATATCTGTTAACGAGTTGCAACTTCTGTTCTCCGAAGAAAACAGAGAGTCACCGCAACAACTTCCCGAATTCCCGGACAGCTTATACCTGAACCTCCAATTTAATGTGGGCAGGCTCACAGCCGGGAAATTCACCGGAAAAAAGGTAAAAGGGAATCTGAATTATAAGCCCAAAATGATCAGCCTGAATCAAATAAGTTTTGACGGATTTGGCGGAAATACAAGGATGAATGGGGTAATTGTTCAAAAACTAAACCGTGAAATAGACATTCATGGCAGGACCAACTTCCGGAAATTAAATATTGATGAAGTATTCACCTCCCTGAATAATTTTGGGCAGGAGTATCTCGTCGATAAAAACCTGAAAGGTGCAATTAACGGAGACCTGCATGTTTCCGCACAATGGGACAGGAACCTAAAAATAAACCCGGAAAGCCTGAATGCCCACAGCAATATTAGTATAGAAAATGGAGAACTTATCAGCTTCGAACCGATGATGGGGCTTTCCCGGTTTATTTCAATTGACGAGTTAAAGCATATACGCTTTTCAACCCTAAAAAATGAAATAAGCATCCAAAACCAGGAAATTATCATCCCCCTTATGGATATTGAAAGCAATGCTTTTAATATCAGCGGATCAGGAAAGCATCAGTTTGACAATGAATTTTCCTACCGTATAAAAGTTTACTTGTCTGAAGTCTTAAGTAAAGAGGCAGACATAAAAAAAGGCAGTTCTTTTGGAGCTATCGAAGATGACGGACTTGGGAGGACTGCGGTGTTTCTTGCCATTGAGGGAACACCAGAAGATTATAAAGTCCGTTATGACAGAAAAAGAGCCATGGATAATTTCAGGGATAAAATGAAAAATGAAAAAAAATCGCTTAAAAAAATACTAAATGAGGAGTTTGGATGGTTTGATAAAAACAGTAGCAAAGAAGAGGAGCTGCAAAACGACCTTAAAAAAAGCCGGAAGCAAAATAAAAAAATCGACACCAAAAAAGATACAACGCAACAGTTTATTATAGAATGGGAAGAGGACAGCACCTCTTTTTAAGATTATTTTCACATCTTTGTAGTTTAAAATTATCTGGATTTGAACGTATATAGCAACAAACAAAAGTGGAAGTTTATCCTCCTGGTTTTTGCCATCCTTATCGGTGTTTCTTCTTTTTTTATCACCAATAAGCTAACACATGAGCTGGCCCA
>CAYVSF010000166.1:0-6669 GCA_964453775.1 uncultured Bacteroidales bacterium | reverse complement strand
CAACCTTCACCCTATCGGCTTTGGGCATTTTAGCAAAATCGGAGAATGCCGTGGCAATGGCCGACAAACTATTAATTTGCTCTATCATTGATGACGAAAAACGCTCTAGTCTTTGTGGGAAATCAGTTGTATTATCACTCCATGCTTTCTGCAGGTATTGAATATTTAACTTCATGGGTGTTAACGGATTCTTGATCTCGTGTGCAATCTGCTTTGCCATTTCTCTCCAGGCTGATTCTCTTTCTGATTTGGCCAGCTTTTCAGCGCTATTTTGCAACTCTTCTGCCATCCTGTTATATTCATATATTAATGCACCTATCTCATCATGGCTTTCATATTGAATCGGCTCATTTGGCTTGCCAAGCTTTATCTCCCTAAACCTTTTTTGTATCATTTGTAAAGGTTTAGTAATATTATTTGAAATTAAAACAGCGATAACTGTTGAAAATAAAATCAAAAAGAAATAAATATTTACAGCAGCAATAACAATCGTATATATTTCTCGCTTTAATGCACTTTGTTTGGTAAAATAAGGCAAATTAAGAAAAGCTAACAGTTCATTGTTATCATTGGTAAATGGAACGTAAGCCGAATAATACGATAAATCCCCTATCTTTTCTTTATGGATAAATTTACCGGCATGTTCGTTTTTCATTTTATGATAAGCAATTGGATCCATTTGCTCCCCCATCAATCCATTTTCGAATACCTGCGGCCTTGATGATGAAAGCAATTGGCCATTGATATCATACAAATTAATATCAATATAAAACACGTTGGAAAACTTCGATAAAAGGTAGGTAAGATAATCTTTGTAATCCTCATCTAAAGCAGCCTCTCCACCTAGTTTGTGCTCCAGTTCTACTAATACCGACTGGGTTTTTTCACTGATACTTTCAAAATGTTTATCCTCAAATTGTCTTATGTTATAATAGACAGTTCCAGCTCCAATAATAATCAAGGAAAGGATTAACAATCCTACCATTGAAAACTTAATCTTAGTTTTAAAATCATAATTAAACGCTTTAAGATTATTCGGAAATCCTCTCAAAAAAAGAACGAGGGAAAACACCAGATAAAATAACACAAAAATGTATGAAAAGGATGCCAGGACATCAATATAACTAAATTTTGGCTTACTGATTACAATTACATTCTCTTCATCCACATTGTATACTAAATGCTCGAACTCTTTATCCTGAATAAAAGAAAACTCTGGCTTTCTCTTCCAGGAGGGCGGTAAAACCAGCTGATAAGTATAATCTCCATTTCTGGTTATCAACTTCCCAAACCGATACTTTGCATAAGAATATCTACTTAAAACGGTAGGCTTGCTCATTCTGTTATCAAGCAACAACTCAGGATAACCCAGCTCCTGGCTTACCAATTTTGAATCGAGAGATATGAAAAGCGATACCTCCTTATCCCAATCCTCCCGCTTATATGTGAATTGTGCAAGATAACTAATCTTTCCATTAAGATTGTCCAAAAAGAAAAATCTTGTGCCAGGCAGGGCAATCCCTTCCTCATGAAACAGATTATCAAAGAAATTATAACAAGGTACGATATCAGTGGTATTCTCAAGAATGAGCGTAAGATTGTCATCAGGCTGACAAACAGACGTTTGTAAATCATACTTGCGGAAATAACCAGAAAAGTAATTGACCTGCAGATAATCTAGTATTGCTGCTTCATTCTGTATATACATACTCATAAGATCGCGAATCACAGTATCCTGTTGAATGTCATTTTCAATATCCTCTAAAAGCATTTCCGCAATTTGATCACGCTCATTCGCCAAATTAACGACTAATACTCTTCGCTGCTCATGCTCTTTTTCATTTGTTTTCTCTATAATAAAAATTACTGAGAAAACAGCCGCCCAAAATAAAAATGCTAAATGAATCGAGTAGGGTATTTTCGCCAGTCTGTTCCTAACAAACCATAAAGACACAAAAAATGCAGAATAAAAAAAGAATACATACCATTCCCATTTATTGGCATAGTAATCTGTTAAAAAATATCCTGGTATCACAACGATTAAAAACAATCCGGCAATTCTCCAGAAAGACAAGCCCAATTCTTTTATTAATAAAATAATTTTGTCAGTTAAAAGAAATAAGGTAGCCAGCAATACAATTATGACAATAAAGCCCAACAAGCTATAAATCGATAAATCAAAAAATTGCGATACATCAAATGATATACTGGAATGAAGGATCAGATTTCTAAAAAAATAAATCGTAAGTACAAAAGAAAAAAATGCTAATATCAGTAGCCCAAATGCAAGCAGGGAAGATCTAAGCCCTCCTTGAACACGCATTTTAAAATCACAATAGAAATAAAAAATAAAAGCAATGGTAAAAATACTTATAACATGTAAAATCAAGTCTCCAAGAGAAGGTAAAAAAGAACTTGCTGCAAAAATTTGAGGCTGGAATAAATCCATCTGGTAAAAGATCTCAGGCACTCTATAAGTTAGCATGAAGTATCTCAATCCTGCCAACACAATAAAATAAAAAAACAGGATTAGTATTTTTCTATTTGGCCTTTCGGTCGTTTTTACTAACTCGACTCCAAAAAGCAAGAAAGAAAAGAAAGCAAGCAGATAAAACACGATAGCTAATTGTTCTTTTCCACTCTTCTTAACATCATCAAGCGATTGAATAAGTGAGAACTGGTAATTCCCTTCGGGATCTTTTATTTCAAATCCTGCATTCTTCTCATTGCTGATTTCAACAGATTTGTCAAGTTCAAAAATCTTATTAAATTCATTTTGAATAAATTGATTCTCATAATTATAATGATGCTTTATAAGTAGTATGCCAACAGTAGTTATGTCTTCTTCTTCCAGTAAATAATGTAAATACCAACCATTCTTAATCTTTTTCACCAGGGGGTGTGATATGCTATCTGGCTTTAAGGATCTAAAGGGCACTGCATTTGCCGACCAGGCAATTAAACTATCCTCGCGATAGTTCATTAGAATAATACCATTTTCCGACCAAAGGTCCTCTCCATTAATCCAGGATAAATCAGTAAAATCGTCCCGGGCAACAACTTCGTTTATCAAACTTGTTAATTGATTGTATTGGTTTAGGTAGGTTTTTTGAAAACTCTCAAATGCTGATTGCTGCGTCTCTTTTGGATCAATAGACATATGATAAACGAAACCTATAATAATCAAGCTTAACGATAGAAGCAGGAATCGAAAGCCACGAAGACTGGTAGTTAATAGCATTTTGTTCTTTTTAACCATGGTGATAAGGTTCGCCCTTAATAATTGTCATTGCTCTGTATAACTGCTCAAGAAAAACAACCCGAACCAGTTGATGTGAAAAGGTCATAGCTGATAATGAAATTTTACCTTGAGCCTTTTGATAGACTTCTTTTGAAAATCCATACGGACCACCTACCACAAAAACCATGCGCTTATTTGAATAAAGCATCTTCTCATTTAAATACTTAGCAAAATCAATGGAGTTTCTCTCCTTGCCTTTCTCATCCAGTAAAATTATTTCATCATCTTCCTTAAAAGAATTCTGCAACAATTCTCCCTCCTTTTTCATCTGCTCTGCCATAGGCATATTTCTGGTATTTTTAATTTCAGGCAGAACCTTTATCTCAAAAGGAACATAGCGTTCTATTCGCTTCTGGTAACTTAAAATCCCCTCTTTAACAAAAGAATCAGTTGTTTTTCCTAATAATAATAAACAAAGACGCATTCCTAAAATTTTAATTTTCCTGCAATTTTTATAAATTTCGGCAAATTTACCAGCAATCAAAAAATTATTTATAATTTAGTGATAATGGTTCAGTTTTTGCTGTATCTCCTTATGGACAACTAAAGATAAAAAAAATGAGGATTTTACTTAAGAGCATTCCTGTTTTCCTGTTTTTCGCATTGTTGATTAATTCAGGCTCCGGTTCTTACCTGCAAAAAGAAGAGATTCCAAAAGATATATCTATTGCATTTAAAGTAGGTAACGCCAAGGAACTTGCCCATTTTTTTAATTCAACAATTGAGTTGGTTATTCTCGACAAGGAAGATGTTTACAGCAAAATTCAAGCCGAACAAATACTTGACAACTTTTTTGCTGATCACTACCCTAAATCCTTCAAAGTAATTCATCAGGGTGGGAAAGGTGAATCTCAATTTGCCATTGGCAAATTAGTCACTTTTAACGGGACATTTCGAGTTTATCTCTTGCTAAAGGATAAAAATGAAAGTCCTTTTATACATCAACTCCGAATCGAAAATGAAAACGAATAATCAATTAGTTGAAGATCTTATAAAAAATGCAATAACAGAAGACATCGGCCATGGAGATCACTCCTCTTTAGCTTGCATACCAAAAGAAGCCAAAGGAAAAGCCAACTTACTTATCAAAGAAAATGGAATACTTGCCGGGATAGAAATTGCCCGGCAAGTTTTTGCTTCCTTGGACGACAGCCTTGAAGTCCTTACTAATAAAGAAGACGGACAGAAAATTAAGAAAGGAGAAATTATTCTTACAGTCTCTGGGAAAGTCCATTCTATACTAAAATCAGAAAGACTCGTATTAAACCTGTTGCAGCGATTAAGCGGAATAGCCACGACAACTCAATTATACACCAACCAACTGGAGGGTTTTTCTACAAAAATACTGGATACGCGTAAAACAACTCCCGGCATGCGTATTTTAGAAAAAATGGCGGTAAAAGCAGGTGGCGGAGTAAATCACAGAATGGGCCTTTATGATATGATTATGCTTAAAGATAACCACATTGATTTTGCCGGTGGTATCAAAAATGCTATCAACAAAACAAACGATTATTTGAGAAAAAATAAACTTGATTTGGATATAATAGTGGAAGCAAGAAATATAAAAGAAGTGACAGAAATTTTGGAAAACGGCCCCATCAAAAGAATTCTTCTCGATAATTTTTCAATCGAACAAACAAAAGAGGCTGTACAATATATTAATGGACGTACAGAGACTGAGTCATCAGGAGGTATTACTCTTGAAATGATAAAGCAATATGCTGCTTGCGGAGTAGATTATATTTCGGTGGGCGCACTTACGCATCAAATAAAAAGTTTGGACATGAGCCTAAAGGCTGATTTTTAAATTATTAGGCATGGAAGAGCAGAATGAAATAAAATACCGCTTTTTCAATAAAAGAATTCAGCATTATACTGCAAAAGCCAAAGAGCTTTCCATTCCGGGCTTTGAAAAGGTACCTGTTTATTATGTCATTCGGTTCTTTTTAAATGGAATAAAAAAAGGATATATTGCTACGAGGGCATCAGCTATAGCGTTTAACTTTGCCATAGCAGTTTTCCCTACTGTCATCTTTTTATTTACACTAATTCCTTATATTCCTGTTAACAATTTCCAGGCAGAGTTAATGGAACTTTTGCAGGATATATTGCCCGAAAATGCATTCGCCTACTTTAAGTCAACGCTGATTTCTATTATCACTAAAAAAAATACCGGTTTTCTTTCCATTGGATTAATCGTAAGCTTATTCTTTTCTACCAATGGGATTCATGCCCTTATCCAGGCCTTCAACAACACCTACCATTCAATTGAAACCCGTTCATGGCTGGCTATAAGAACCGTTTCTATCTTCTTGGTGCTCGTAACAGCTTTCCTAATTGCCATCGCAATTAGCTTGCTCATCTTTAGCCAAACTACACTTAACAAATTGGTTGAAATGGGTATCCTTGAAGTAAATATTACGTATTATCTTTTGATGTTTGGAAAGTGGATTATCATTGCCGGTTTATTCTTTTTTGTGATTAGCTTCCTGTATTATTATGCTCCGGCAAAAAAAACAGAATGGAAGTTTATTTCTGCAGGCTCAACACTGGCAACTATTTTAGCACTTCTTGCATCAATTGGATTTTCCTATTTTGTAAATAGTTTTGGACAATACAATAAATTATATGGCTCAATTGGAACAATTATGGTAATTTTATTGTGGTTATATTTTAACTCTTTTGCTCTTTTAATTGGATTTGAATTAAATGCCAGTATTAATAATGCCCAATATCTAACACCCAAAATAACTGACCATGAAAAAGGATCTGTCACAAATACGGAAGGAGTACAGTCTTAAATCTTTAGATGAAAAAGATATTCAAAGCGACCCATTTCAGCAATTCCAGGTATGGTTGAATGAAGCATTGAAGTCGGATATAATTGAACCAACCGCTGCGGCTCTGGCAACAACTGGAAAAAACATGATCCCTAGTTGCAGAATGATCTTGTTAAAAGAAATTACAGACGGGGGCTTCATCTTTTTCTCCAATTATCTGAGTAAAAAAGGGAAGCAACTGGAAGAAAATCATTATGGAAGTTTGTTGTTTTTCTGGGCCGGATTAGAGAGACAAATCAGAATTGAAGGAAGAATTGAACGAACTCCGCCTGATAAATCAGATGAATATTATCTTTCCCGGCCGGGTAAAAGCAGAATTGGTGCATGGGCATCACCACAAAGCGAAGAAATACCTGACCGTGAATGGCTGGAACAGAAACACGCCGATTATGAACTGGAGTTTATTGGTGTTCCTCCCAAAAGACCCGAGCATTGGGGTGGTTACATCTTAATTCCTTATGCATTTGAATTTTGGCAGGGTAGACCCAAACGATTGCACGACAGAATTGAATACTACCTGGACGA
>CAYVSF010000165.1:0-6683 GCA_964453775.1 uncultured Bacteroidales bacterium | reverse complement strand
CAACTGGGGCTTTACACAAAAAAAGATCTTGAAAAACAAGATCCTAAGAAGCCACTTCGCAAAAAATACTCTCCGCATGGAACCTGCCACTTTATTGGGCTGGATGTTCATGATGTAGGTGATCTGACAAGCCCCCTGGAAGAGGGCATGGTGCTCACCTGCGAACCAGGTATATATATTGAAAAGGAAGGTTTTGGAATCCGAATCGAAGATAATATTGTTGTAAGTCAGAAGCCCCAAAATCTAACCAGCAACATACCAAAGGAAGCTGATGAAATAGAACAGCTGATGATTGAAAAAATAGTTGGAACCCAAGAATAAAATAAACCATTATGTTTGCATCTATTGAATTCGAAAATGGGACGATAACCTATGAAGTAACAGGAAAGGGGACACCCGTTGTTTTTCTGCACGGCTATCTGGAATCGAGAAAAATATGGGATGGCATTGTGAAAGATTTTTCCGAAAACCATCGCTTTATTTCCATTGATCTTCCCGGTCATGGCCGATCGGGAACGTTTGATGATTTTCATAGCATGGAATTCATGGCAGAAACGGTACATGCAGTTATAAAGAATCTGGGGCTAAAAAAAGTATGGCTCATGGGGCACAGCATGGGTGGATATGTGGCCCTTGCCTTTCTCGAACTGTTCCCCGATTCACTCTACGGTTTGGGATTAATTCACAGCCATCCATTTGTTGATAGCAATGAGACGAAAGAAAAAAGAGCACACGAAATTGAATTGGTTGAAAAAGGAAAGAAAGATTTAATTATTGCTAATAGTATCCCTAATACCTATGCAGTCATAAACAAGGACAGATTAAAGGAAGAAATCAATATAACCAAAGAAATTGCAAAAGGAAATCCAGAGGATGGTATCGTGGCAAACCTTAAGGGGATGCTAAAGAGACCCGATCGTTCTGAACTTTTAAAAAACACTTCCCTTCCGGTATTAATTATCGCTGGAGAAAAAGATACAATTATTCCTTTGGATTCCGTAAGTAAAAAAATACCATTACCAACTGACAGTCAGTTTATAAAACTTGAGAAATCGGGACATATGGGATTTGTAGAAGAAAAAGAGAAGACACTCGAAGCCCTGTCTAACTTTATCAAAAAAAATCAAAAATAAGCCAGAGCCTTTATCTGGCTCTGGCTATTCTGATTTCTATTTCTACGCTAACGCACTCTATCTATTGCCATCTTCTTCCTTTACCATCTCCGTAATCATCTGACTGGTAGCCTTGGCCCATTCCTTTTCCGGAACCATCATTGCCAAATCTGCCATGTCCTGATCTATGACCTTTCCTTTGATGCATAAAATGCTGGTTGAAGTATACCTTTTGATCTTCTGTAAGTAAAGCCTTCACTGCCTGATTATGCTTTACCCGCTCCTTCATCATTTTATTATGCAAGCTGGTTGTTGCATCAATATTTTTATTGATTTCACTCTCGGAAGCATCATCCTTTATGAATAAACTTCTGCGTTCTGCTCTCAATTCATCCATTTCTGAACGATAGCTTTGCATTTTTTTCAAATGACGAATGCGCAATGTTTCAATTTGAGCTTCCTGCTCTTCAGTTAAATCAGGGATGGCCTGGCAATATCCCAATGGTCTTCCTTCTCCATCTCCATAACCCATAGCATAGCCACGGCCCTGGCCTCTACCATTCTGAGCATAAGTAAGCATACCTGTCATTAAGATCAATCCTGCAGTGAGCAGGAGAAATCGTTTTGTCTTTTGTGTCTTCATAGCAAACTAATTTTATTTGTTTTCTGATAATAGGACACAAAAAATGTAAATTTCTTACACAACAAGTACTAAAAAAAGTAAACTTCGTTGATATAAAAAAAGAATAGGCACCTCGAGGTGCCTATTACTAACCTAAAAACCCAAAATTATGAATTTCTTCATAATTTAATATCCTGACCAATTCTTTAGATACTGAAAACAAAAAAGGTTTAATCTATATCTATTTTCTTTTTTTAAAAATCCTTACTGCTTTCTGCAAGGTCATATCAATTTCCCCAAGAATTGGATAAAAACCCTCATTATCAATAATGTTACGTGCAATGTATGCTTTCAATTGGGTGTGTAAATAATGCTCGGATTGTTCGTAGCCTTTTTTATCATATTCAACCCCCCGTGATGCTGCAAAATCTATAAAATCAGACATTAGATTTTGCTTATCTAAATAGGTATTAATTGCATCTGCTCTATCATATTGATCTAATTTTTGTCTGTTATTGTCTGCATATTGGAAAGCAAACCTATAGACCAGTCCCCTTGTGGTTACCTGGGCATAATATTTAGAATACCCGGTTGTATCCAATGGAATAAAAATATCCGGCATGATACCACCGCCTCCATATACCACATTACCTTCCGGAGTGGTGTATTTAAGGCTATCAGCAAACTGAATACTATCTGAATATGCAAATTCACCGTGACTAAAGCGACGGTTTAGATCATTGTAGTAATCATCATTCCCCTCTTCATAAGGCTTTTGGATACTTCTACCTGTTGGTGTATAGTATCTTGCTACAGTAAGTCTTAACGCAGACCCATCCTCCATTTGAAATTGATCCTGCACGAGCCCTTTTCCAAACGAACGTCTTCCAACAATTAACCCCCTGTCATTATCCTGAATAGCTCCGGCGAGGATTTCACTAGCGGATGCCGAAAATTCATCAAGAATGACCATTACTTCCAGGTCTTTGCAGGCTCCGCGAGAAGTGCTGTAGATCTCATTTCTTGGGCTGGCTTTCCCTTCGGTATAGACGATGAGCTTATCTCCCTCTAAAAACTGATCGGCAATATTTGTGGCTGCTATCATGTATCCTCCCACATTTCCCCTCAGATCAACAATGATTTTTTTCATTCCCTGATTCTTCAACTTATCCACTGCTGTAAGGAACTCCTTAAAAGTTGTACGTGCAAAACGATTAATTTTTATGTAGCCAATTTCCGGTTCGATCATATATGAAGCATCGACACTATATATAGGAATCTTATCCCGAATGATTTCAAAATTTATTAAATCAGAAATGCCTTTTCTCTTCACGCTTACTTTTACTTTTGTTCCCCGCTCACCTTTCAACATCGAAATAATTTCATCGCTGGGCATTTCTACTCCTGCAATTATTGAATCGTTCACTTTTATGAAGCGATCTCCGGGCAATATCCCTACTTTTTCCGAGGGGCCACCACTGATGGTGGTAATAACAACAACCGTATCGTTTTGCTTATTAAAAGAGATTCCAATGCCCTCGAAATTCCCCTGTAGCTCTTCGGTAATGCCTTCAAGTTCTGCCGGTGGAATATAGGTGCTATGGGGGTCCAATTCCTCAAGCATGCCGGGAATAGCTGATTCTACAAGCTTCGAACGGTCAACGGTATCCACATATCTGTTTTCAATAAAATATAAAATTTTAGACAGCTTATCAGAAGAGGCATAAACCATTCCGTAATTTGTGCTGGGTTGGGAAGAGAAAATCCGGCCCAGTAATATTCCCACGATAAGAATAAGTGCAAAGATCAGTGGTAAATATATTTTCTTAAAGATCTTCTTCATTCGTTTCCTCCTTATATAATTCTAAATGTACAATTTCAATATTCGCCCTTTCAAGCAAGTGCAGTCCTTCAATATTATGATATTTATCACAAAACACAACCCGCTTAATGCCTGCTTGAATAATCAACTTTGAGCATTCCATGCAGGGCGAAGTTGTTACGTAAAGCGTAGCGCCCTCACTGGAATTGTTGGATTTTGCAACTTTCGTGATAGCGTTTGCCTCTGCATGTAGAACATAAGGTTTTGTAATATAGTTTTTATCTTCGCAAACATTCTCAAAACCTGCAGGGGTTCCATTATAACCATCAGAAATTATCATTTTTTCTTTCACAATTAAGGCGCCCACCTGCCTGCGTTTACAATACGAGTTCTTAGACCATGTCTGGGCCATCTCCAAATATCTTCTATCAAAAGCATTTTGCTTTCGGCCGTAAGGATGGTTAGAATCATCATTTTTCATAGGCACGACCTTTTAGGGTATATAAAAAAGCCCTCTTAACGAGGGCCTGTAAATGTACCTGGAGTCGGGCTCGAACCGACACGGGCTAATGCCCACTGGTGTTTGAGACCAGCGCGTCTACCAATTCCGCCACCCAGGCATAATTACAATGAACCTTTTGCCCTGCAAAAATATAATATTGTTTCTTAAGCGCAAAATTATTTTTCTCTTTCCCTTCAAATAAGATGATTTTATGAAATTTTAAATCCACTTTTATGAATCTGCGAATACTGACAAATGTATTTTTTTCTCCTTCATTTTTTTCTTAATTTGTGCTCCCATTTGAGAAGCAGAATACTAATCTACAAACTTTAAACAAATCAAATATGCCAAACAAAGAATTCGACATTAAAGGGATCCTCGACCGCCTGGGCATCAAGGATGTAAATGCCGGTGTATCTACCGGAACAGAGTGGATAGACACTAAAGGAGATGTAACAACTTCCTCAACACCAATAGATGGTTCTGAAATTGCAAAAGTAAAGAACGCGACACTGGATGACTATGAGGATGTTATGAAAAAAGCCCAGGATGCATTTAAAATTTGGCGTGAAGTTCCTGCACCTAAAAGAGGTGAAGTTGTACGACAAATTGGAAATGCACTTCGCGACAAAAAAGAAGATCTGGGAATGCTTGTTAGTGTTGAGATGGGAAAAAGCTACCAGGAAGGTCTGGGTGAAGTACAGGAGATGATTGATATTGCTGATTTTGCAGTTGGACAATCACGTCAGTTGTATGGATACACCATGCAATCGGAGCGTCCAAATCACCGTTTATATGACCACTATCATCCATATGGTGTTGTTGGAATTATTACCGCATTTAATTTCCCGGTAGCTGTTTATGCATGGAACACAATGCTTGCTGCTGTTTGTGGTGATGTGGTAATCTGGAAACCAAGTTCCAAAACCCCGTTAACGGCTATTGCTACTCAAAAAATCGTAAGCGAAATAGCGAAAAAGAACGATGTGCCAGAGGGTGTTTTCAACCTGGTAATCGGGCGTTCAAAAGTTATGGGAGACAATTTTATCGAAGATAAGCGCGTTCCTCTTATTTCTGTTACCGGTTCAACTGCAGTTGGTCGCAGAGTAGCTGAGAAAGTAGGGAAACGATTGGGAAATACTATTCTCGAATTGGGCGGAAACAATGCGATGATTATTACCCCGGATGCAAACCTGGAAATGTCTATTCCAACCATCGTGTTTGGCGCTGTAGGAACAGCCGGACAGCGATGCACTTCTACCAGAAGAGTTATTGTGCATGAAAGCATCTATGAAGATGTAAAAGCCAAATTAACCAATGCTTATAAGCAGGTTGCCCAGAAGATAGGAAATCCACTGGATACGAATAATCTCGTTGGACCACTTATCGACAAGGGAGCTGTAGACCTTTTCACAAGTGCACTGGAACAGGTAAAAACCGAAGGAGGTAAGGTGATTTTTGGAGGAGAAGTGCTTCAGGGCGAAGGTTATGAAGCAGGAACCTACGTTGTTCCAGCGATTGCCGAAGCTGAAAACCACTTCACCATTGTTCAGGAAGAAACCTTTGCCCCACTATTGTATCTTATTAAATATAAGGATATTGATGAGGCTATTGAGATTCACAACAATGTACCTCAAGGGCTTTCTTCTTCCATTTTTACCAACAATCTGCAAGAAGCAGAAACATTCCTTTCAAACTCTGGTTCTGATTGTGGTATTGCCAATGTAAATGTGGGTACTTCCGGAGCTGAAATCGGAGGAGCATTTGGTGGAGAAAAAGATACCGGAGGTGGCAGAGAGTCTGGTTCGGATGCCTGGAAAGCATACATGCGCCAGCAAACAACAACCATCAATTATGGAAAGGAAATGCCTCTTGCTCAAGGCATCAAATTTGATATCTAATTTAAATACAGAAGATATAAAAGAAAGCCCGGTAATTATTCACCGGGCTTTCTTTTATATCTTAATAATTCAATTACCCCGCATTCGATAAAAGATTCCTTTTGACCATTGCCTGCACAGATTTCACAATTCCTTCCACATCAAAACCACATTCATGATGCAGTTCTTTCGGCGTGCCATGATCGATATAGCGATCAGGAACACCCAGCATTTTCAAATGAATCTGGTATTTATTTTCATTCATAAATTCAAGGACAGCACTTCCAAAACCTCCTACAATAGTACCGTCTTCAATGGTAATTACTTTGCTATAGTTTTTTGCTACTTCATGTAACAATTTCTGATCCAAAGGTTTAACAAATCGCATATCGTAATGAGCAACGGAAATATTATTTTTCTCCAGCAATTGAGCTGCTTCACTAACAAAGTTACCAACGTGTCCTATTGACAGAAGGGCGATATCATCACCTTGCAACATTTTCCTACCTACTCCGACAGCTAATTTCTTAAAGGATTTTTTCCATTCCGTCATCACTCCCCTACCCCTGGGATAACGAATTGAAAAAGGGCCATGATTTTTTAGCTGAGCAGTATACATCATATTCCTCAACTCTTCTTCATTCATGGGGGCCGCTACAATCATATTTGGGATCAGTCGGAAGTACGCTAAATCATAAACTCCATGGTGTGTAGCTCCATCTTCACCCACTAATCCACCTCGATC
>CAYVSF010000164.1:0-6690 GCA_964453775.1 uncultured Bacteroidales bacterium | reverse complement strand
CTGCTTTGGGAAGGGAACAGGTATTTTTATGGACTTAACACCTTCTTCGCTCATCTGGAAAAGAAAAAATACAAAATCCAGTACCGAGTAATGTTGGCCCGTTACCGGGGAAAAACCACATGTCCCGAATGTATGGGAACCCGATTAAAAAAGGAAGCTTCATGGGTGAAAATTGATGGGAAATCAGTGCAGGAGATTGTTTTAATGCCGGTGTCCGATTTGATTCCATTTTTTGATACCCTTAAACTAGAAACTTACGAGGAAAAAGTGGCCTCCAGATTACTCATAGAAATTAGAAGTCGCTTAAAGTTTTTGTCTGAAGTTGGCCTGGGGTATTTAAACCTCAACAGGCTATCATCAACCCTTTCCGGAGGGGAGTCGCAAAGGATTAACCTGGCAACATCTTTGGGCAGCAGCCTTGTTGGCTCGTTGTATATTCTTGATGAGCCCAGCATTGGCCTGCATCCGCGAGACACCCACAGACTAATCGAAGTGCTAAAAGAACTAAGAGATATTGGAAATACTGTCATAGTTGTTGAACACGATGAAGATATCATACGGGCTGCTGATGAAGTAATTGATATAGGTCCGAATGCAGGTCGCCTGGGAGGTGAAATAATTTTCCAGGGTGATCATCAGCATTTATTGAAGGCCCAAAATAGCTTAACAGCTGATTACCTTTTACAAAAGAGAGCTATCTCTGTTCCCGTGCAAAGGCGTAAATGGAATAACTTTGTCGAAATAAAGGGCGCCCGGGAAAACAACCTTAAAAATATAAATGTTAAGATTCCCCTGGGAATATTCACAGTTGTTACAGGAGTGAGCGGTTCGGGAAAGTCCTCGCTAATCAAAAGTGTTTTCGCCCCGGCTCTTAGCAGAAAAGTTATGGGTACAGGTGAACAGCTGGGGAAATTTGATGCCATCGAAGGTGATTTACAGCTTATTCATAATGTAGAATTCGTCGATCAGAATCCCATTGGTAAATCATCCCGTTCCAATCCTGTTACTTACCTCAAAGCCTATGATGAAATCAGAAAACTTTTTGCACAGCAGCAGGCCTCCAAAATTAATGGTTTTAAACCAGCTCACTTCTCATTCAACACCGATGGAGGCAGATGTCCCGAATGCCAGGGTGAAGGAGAAATAAAGGTGGAAATGCAGTTTATGGCAGATGTAAAATTAATTTGTGAGCATTGCAAAGGGAAGCGCTTTAAAGATGAAATACTGGAGGTACATTATCGTTCCAAAAATATTTATGACATCCTGGAAATGACCGTTAATGAAGCCATTGAATTCTTTTCTGGGAAAAAGGGCTCGGCAGAAGAAAAAATAGTAAAAAAACTCCAGCCATTAGCCGATGTTGGCCTGGGATATATTAAATTGGGTCAATCCTCCAGTACTTTGAGTGGTGGTGAAAGTCAACGGGTGAAATTAGCATCCTTTTTAAGCAAGGAACATGCCGGAGTCCACAATTTCTTCATTTTTGACGAACCTACTACCGGACTTCACTTTCATGATATCAATAAACTCTTAACTTCCTTAAATGCACTCATTGAAAAGGGAAATTCAGTTCTGGTTATTGAACATAATTTGGATGTCATTAAATCGGCCGATTGGATAATTGATCTGGGCCCGGAAGGAGGAAATATGGGTGGGAAAATTTTACAAGAAGGCACACCGGAAGCTTTAATAAAAGAAAAAGAATCCTTTACGGCCACCTATTTGTCAAACAAACTTTCCAGTTAATTGTGTTATAAATAGAGGAACTTCTTGATCTTCCTTTAACATTGGATAATTAAAACGCAATGAATTATGTTTAATACAATTGACAGAAATAAGCTGAAGAAAAAGATAGACAACAAAGAACAATTTGCGCTTGTTGAGGTGCTGGATCCTTCAGAATATAAAAAAGGTCATTTACCGGGTGCTATAAATATCCCTCTTGAGGAAATTGGAAAGCAAGCGAACGAAAAGCTAAATCCAGATGACGAAGTTGTTGTTTACTGCTCAAGTTTCAGTTGCGGGGCAAGCCCAGCAGCAGCAAAAAAGCTTGAAAAACTGGGCTTCGACAATGTTTACGATTATGAAGGAGGAAAAAAAGACTGGCTGGATGCCGGCAATAAACTGGAAAAATAAGAAAAGCGGTTTTCTAAAACCGCTTTTCTTATTTAGATAACTAGTAATTTGATTCTTTAATTTCAAAATAGGATTGCGAATACAAGCATGCAGGACATTTTTTGGGTGCTTTTGTCGACTCATGGATATATCCACAATTACGACATTTCCAAATTACTTTTTCTTCTCTCTTGTATACTTTCCCCAACTCAAGGTTTTCATATAGCGTTCTATATCTTTTTTCATGCGCCTCCTCTACTTTTGCGATAATTTTAAATGCAGAAGCAGCCTCCTTAAAACCTTCCTCCATAGCTATTTCGGCAAACTTAGGGTATAAATCCATCCATTCTTCATTTTCACCTTCAGCAGCAGCTTTTAGGTTTTCGGAGGTTGTTCCCACCATCCCTGCAGGATATGCTGCTGTTATTTCGACCATATCTCCTTCCAAAAAGCTAAAAAATCGCCTTGCATGTTCTCTTTCATTCAACGCAGTTTCTTCAAAAATGGCGGCAATTTGTTCAAGTCCCTCCTCTTTTGCCTTTTCTGCAAAATATGTGTACCGCATTTGCGCTTGCGATTCTCCTGCAAATGCTTTTAGTAAATTCTTTTCGGTCTTAGTTCCTTTTAAACTTTTCATTATTAATTCTTTAGTAATTAAAATATCAGATTTTCAGTTTCGATCATATTGCACAAAAAAAAAGCTGCCCGGAGGCAGCCAGTATCGATTGTAAAATAAAATTTATTCTTCCATATCTTCTTTTATACCGAACATAATGGCTACACAACCACTAACCAGTTCCTCTGAT
Source organism: uncultured Bacteroidales bacterium (assembly GCA_964453775.1). Taxonomy (GTDB): domain Bacteria; phylum Bacteroidota; class Bacteroidia; order Bacteroidales; family UBA12077; genus CAYVSF01. The sequence continues at coordinate 3,769 of CAYVSF010000164.1, read as the reverse complement.
TCTGATTCGCTAGCTTTCACCCGTAAAGAGATAATAAGTTGCTGACTTGATTCCAGCTTGAAATCCCAGGTTTTTGAATAGTTCCTTTTCCTATTATCATAAAGAACATTGCGATTTACATCCAGCACCTGAAATTCAATATCAGGAAGTGTTTCTGTACTACAGATATAGATTCTGTAATTTTGTCCGGCATAAAAAGTCTTATAAAGTTCAGCGTCTTCACCTTCTGTAAGTATTGCTGCATTGTAATTTCCATCGTGGATGTAGGGAGCAAGCTCAACCTTACACACTTTTTTTGCGAAGCTCTTACACTGGGCGTTACTAATAAAAGGAATGGTGGTTAATACCGTCAGTATAATAATTGCCTGGTATAATTTTTTCATAGCAGAGGAATTTTTATAACGTGAAATTATTTCGTATCAGCTCAACTTTCTTTTTTAACTCTTCAAAGGTTTCCGGATCCATCGAAATGTCTGTTTTGGACTTTAAGGTTGTGATGTTCGTTTCTTCATCGGTAACCGGTTCAATAGGACTTTTTGTAACTTCAATTTTGTCGAATGTCTTTTGCAAATCATCGACATGTACCGCAATCATCTGCACATCATCATTCTCACTATTTTTCTCTAAAAGGCTTTGCACTGTAGATAATGTTAATTTCTGATCAACAATACGACTTACCAGCTCATTATTTTCATGACTGGCACCTTCTTCAATCAGGTTTGTCGCAATGTAAAGACCTTCAATCCAACCACCAACCAGTACAATGGCAGACATTGCCTGTCTGTCATTTTCTTCAAAGAATGAGCTGGAGTTCATAATGGTTTCAGATATAATATCCATAATCACATCCCGGTTATTCACATTTGCTTCCAAACGCTCAATTGCATCTTCATCTATTGCATTTAAAATACCGAGACCCTCTGCCATCTTTTTAGCAGCATTCATATAGTTGATGGTTGCCTGTGTCTGATCGAATAAACTGGCATAACTTAAATCAGTTGTATAGATTCCCAGGTTTAGTGCCATACTTTTATTGGTAACATAATTCGAAGTATTTTCCAAAGGATTCAGCAACTCTTCATTATACTTTGCCCCTGCCTGCTTAAGTATCATTGCTGTTTCAAGTGGAGAAGGTAAGGAATAAAAAATCTCTTTAACCGTTTTTACATCCTGGATTAATTGTTCATTTACTTCGAGGGAATCAACACTTACAAGTTCCTCTGAGGAGGATTCTTCTTCCTTGTCTGAAGCACAGCCTGCAAATACTAAAAACGAAAGGACAATTACAGCTAACTGCAATAATTTGAACTGGGAAATCTTACTATTCATAATTTGCTGTTTTAATTATTGTTACCAATTTAAAACATTTTTTAGTAAAAGTAATAAATTTTTTCCGAATAAAAAACAGGTTCCCTCGTGAAACTCTTATTAAATCAGTGTTTGTATACGTCATTTTTACAAAATAGTTATAGTCAATCGTATATTCTTCTTTGAATCGCCTGATCCTCAGGAAAACACATTATAATTCGCAGTCATCACCAGGCTTTAAAAAAGCTACAAAAACATCAAATCAATTATTAAGCTGAAATACAGCGATTAAGATATATTAATTTTAATGAAACTCTCTAAAAAAACACAAGCTTCATTTAAGAATAAATGCATACTTTTGCAGGAATTTTGTAAATTTAGGCTTATGGAGAAAAAACAGATAAAAGCTAATTTAATATCAGATAAACCAGAAATAATACTGCCCACTCTCGAGTATATCAAAGAGCATGGCTCTGTTGATCTAATCCCCCACATTATTCGATTTATTGCCCATCCTGATTTTGACTCCAGGGTAGAAAAAGTTGCATTGTATATTTTGGAACATGTAAAAAGTCAGCAAGCTGTAGAACAGATAATTGATGCTGTAAAAGATTTACGGGGACAAGACAAACTTCAGAAAGTTTTGTCGGCTTGCTGGAAGAATGGATTGGATTATAGCGCTTATATAGAAGAGCTAATCGATATCGCAATTAATGCCGATTATATGAGTACCTTTGAGGTAATTACAATTATCGAGAGTCAGAATAATCAAATTCCGGAAGAAGAGCAAGCGATCTATCTGGAGCAATTAAAAGTGAACAGAAATCTATTCAGGGGTGAGAAAGAAATACTGTTTGCCGAACTTGAAAAAGTGATTACCGGGACAAAATAAAAGGCGCTCCGTATTTGGAACGCCTTTATCATTATTGAATACTTGAAAAATACTTCATAAACTGGGAGCGCTCGTAAATGAGTGGATCCTCTATTTTTCTGTAGCTCATTTTACCTCTAAAATCTTCCAGTTTTTTAAAATTATGACGTTCCATCCAGTTTTCCAGTTCTTCTACAATATTCCCTACATGCTCCAAACCGTTCTTATAAAGTGTAGAACACACCTGCACTGCCTCTGCCCCGGCCAACAATTGTTTAACCACACCTTTACCATCATGAACACCGGTTGAAGCCGCAATATCAATCCGTTCTACCTTACTGCTGATAATTCCAACCCACCGCAAGGAATTACGAATATCTGAAGGATTGCTAAACACTTCTGCTGCTTTAAAATTCAAATTATCCACATCAATATCAGGCTGATAGAAACGATTAAACAAAACCACTCCCTGAACACTAAGAGCGTTCAGGTTTTCCACAAACCCGACCAGGTTTGAAAAATGCTGCCCCAGTTTAAAGGCAAATGGAATCGTAAGGATTTCTTTTAGTTTTTTCGCCAAATCGATGTAAACCTGTTCATATTTTGCTCCAGGAGCATTTTTATCCGTGGGAAGCACAAAAACATTTACTTCAAGAGCATCTGCTCCGGCATCTTCAATTTTTTTTGCAAAATCAACCCATTCTTTTGCGGAAACACAATTTATACTTGCAATCACAGGGATGTCAACTTCTTCTTTTGCCTGTTTTATAAGATCCAGGTAAGCAGTTACAGAATTGTTACGTGTGTAATAGTGCACATAATCCATAGCCTCTGGATAATCGTTGCCAGAAGCCAGATTACCGGCTTCAAATTTAATTTGCTCTTCAAAAAGAGATTTTAGCACAACTGCACCGGCATTATATTTTTCCAATGTTTTAATCTTATCAACACTACTGGTTAAACCACAACTACTAACAATTACAGGATTTTTAAGTTGAAGTCCCAGGTAGGTGGTATTTAAATCGGCCATAGTCTACAATAAATTAAGTTATTAATTGAATTCGTTAAACATTTCGTGGTCCAAAAAGAAGGCTCCCAACTCTAATCATAGTGGCTCCTTCTTCAATTGCAATTTTATAATCGTTGCTCATTCCCATAGAAATGATCTTAAAACTATCTTTCTTCTGAAAATATGTAGATTTCAGTTTGTTAAATAGGGTTCTCAAAGTTTTAAACTCTTCACGCACTTTATCTTCATCCTCCGTAAAGGTAGCCATTCCCATTACACCAACCAAATTTACATGTTCCAATTCCTTATATTCTTCAGCCTCCAAAAGCGCTTTTGCTTCTTCAAGATTCAATCCAAATTTGGTCTCTTCACGGGCAATATGAAATTGTAACAGGCAATCAATTACACGATCGTTTTTTTTCGCTTCTTTGTTAATTACCTTCAGGAGTTTAAACTTATCCACACCGTGAATTAAAGATACAAATGGGGCGATATACTTAACTTTGTTTGACTGCAGGTGCCCAATCATATGCCATTCAATATCCCCGGGTAATTCCGGTTGTTTGGTAGTTAACTCCTGC
>CAYVSF010000163.1:0-6702 GCA_964453775.1 uncultured Bacteroidales bacterium | reverse complement strand
CTACAAACTCCCATGTTTCCTTCAGCAATTTCTTATGCAAATCAATCGGGGGCTTGTACTTTGCAAACTTCACAAGATCGCTGTTATAGAATAAATCTTCCAGGCGGTTTAGATTATCTTTATTTACTAAATTCATTGCTTTAACGGAAACAAGTATTTCATCACTTGTTCTCTCCAGGGTACGAACATTAAAGCGATGCCATAAATAGTTACGCGCAATATCCGTTAACAGGGTATAATATAGCTTAACCTCTCCCTTTTCAGTCAAATGCTGATCTTTTAACCTGTCCAATTCGCGGAATGCAATAATATGCGCCGGCTCCCTGGGTTTTTCCCTTATTGGTTTTTCTGGTCTACGCTTTCGTTGTTGAAGGAATCTGTAAATCAGATACGCCAATCCCAAAATTAAAATCAATCCCAGAAGATATGGCCAAATTTCTGCAAAACTCAGGGGCGCTTCATAGGGCGACTTAATATCTTTTATGGCCTTGCTGGTGTCCACAGAAACTGTCGAAACGCGTATGGTAAATCCCTGTGCTTTGATACTATCTTTTGATTCGTTTTCTGTGTAATATACTTTTCCCCTGGGAATGACAAATACACCGGTATCAAAACTAGTCAATGTTAATTCCTGATTTAATTGTAAAAAGCCATCTTTTGATTTTACAGTATCCAGTTTTCCAGCTTTCAACAATTCAAAATTTTTCGGAAATAAATGTTCTGGATCACCCAGCATTAGATAGTCATCAGGCTGTTGCCTAGCCTCCATCTGAATCTTCAAGTGATCCCCAATGAGCATATGTGAACTATCGCTCTTAAAAGCCACAGAAGGTTTTTGCGCACTGGCAACCAGCGAAAACAAAGCAAGTCCGGTTGTCATACCAACAATATGTACAATTTTAGTAACTATAGATTTCATATACTCTTACCTTCGTTTAAAAAGATTCACCAATGGAACTACGTAATCTTTATCTGTGGCCAATTTCACATGGTCAACACCCGCTTTGGCCATTAAATTCTTAAACTTCCTGTCATTCTCCAACCACCACTTCGAATACTGGTCTCTAATTGATTTTCTGGATGTATCCAGCATGATACGTTCCCCCGTTTCTGCATCCACAGCATGAATAATACCTACATCAGGCATTTCAACTTCTCTTTCATCATACACCTTAAGCGCAATCACATCATGTTTCCTGTTGGCAATGCTAACTGCATCTTTGTAAGACGGCTCACCATCTTCTCCTTCATCCTGGAAATCAGAAAGAACAAAAGCCGTACAACGTTTTTTAATGGCATTGGTTAGAAATCGCAAGGCTTCAGAAATATTGGTTCCTTTACTTTCGGGTTCGAAATCAATCAATTCCCGAATAATCCTTAGGATGTGACTTTTCCCTTTTTTTGGAGGAATAAACTTCTCAACATGGTCGCTAAAAAGGATCACGCCTATTTTATCATTGTTCTGAATGGCAGAAAATGACAAAACAGCCGCTATTTCAGTCACCAGGTTCTTCTTTAATCGGGTACGTGTACCGAAAACTCTTGAATTACTTACATCTACGAGCAACATAACGGTAAGCTCGCGTTCCTCTTCGTATATTTTAATATAAGGATGATTAAAACGGGCAGTTACATTCCAGTCGATATTACGAATGTCATCACCGTACTGGTATTCACGTACCTCGCTAAAAGCCATCCCCCTGCCTTTAAAAGCAGAATGGTACTCACCGGCAAATATATTTCTGGACAATCCCCGGGTTTTTATCTCTATTTTTCGAACCCGCTTTAAAAGATCTTTAGTTTCCACGAAAATTCCTTTTATTTATTCTCTTCTAACCGCTTGGTGACCACAGAAAAGAACCACTCCTTTTTCTTAAGTTTGATTTGGTAGTTATCCTTTCCTGTAAAATAGTCCACCCAGGTCAAATCATTTTTGTATTCATAATGCTGATTCAGTGAATCAACCGTCTCTTTTAAGAAAGCATAATCACACATCAACACGCTGTAGGTACAATATCCTTCCTGATCCAGCACAAATAAGATGGTCTTAAATCCATCGTAGTCTTCAAACTTTATGAAGTTATTCTTTCCCATCACTTCTTTGGAAAAATAGAAATCTTTATAATTTTCTTTCATTTCCTTTTTGATTTGAAGCTTATGTGCTCCAATGTAATTTTGACCTTCAACAGCAATTGATGTAGTCAGCAGCAGCAAAATAAATACAAGATTTTTCATACGAATTGATTCTATGGAACTTCGATTGTGTTTAATATTTCTGTTATGATATCTTCACTGGTAATGTTTTCTGCTTCAGCTTCATAGCTCAATCCAATACGATGGCGCATCACATCATGACAAATGGCACGTACATCTTCGGGAATCACATACCCCCGGCGCTTGATAAATGCATAAGCTTTAGCAGCCATGGCCAAATTGATACTTGCCCTTGGAGATCCTCCATACTGGATTAAAGGCTTAAACTTATCAAGATCATATTTTTCCGGGTACCTGGTAGCAAAAACGATATCCAAAATATATTTCTCAATTTTTTCATCTGCATAAACATCTTTCACCACATTTCTGGCACTTACAATATTTTCAGGCTTCAGCACCGAATTCGGGACAGGAAATTGCCTGGCAATATTCTGCCGTACGATAAGCTTTTCCTCCTCATATTTTGGATAATCCACAATAACTTTTAACATAAATCGATCTACCTGAGCTTCGGGCAATGGATACGTACCTTCCTGCTCAATTGGATTTTGCGTAGCTAAAACAAGAAAAGGTTCTTCCAGTTTGTAGGTGTTCTCACCAATGGTTATTTGTCGTTCCTGCATGGCCTCAAGCAATGCCGACTGGACCTTTGCCGGAGAACGGTTAATCTCATCAGCAAGAATAAAATTAGCAAAAACAGGTCCTTTTTTTACCTGGAACTCCTCTTTCTTCTGACTGTAAATCATGGTACCCAGTAGGTCGGCTGGTAAAAGATCCGGTGTAAACTGGATTCGACTAAACTTTGCCTGAATGGTTTTTGCAAGGGTGGATATGGCCAGTGTCTTTGCAAGACCGGGAACACCCTCGAGCAAAATGTGCCCATCGGATAGTAAACCCACCATCAGCGAATCAACAAGGTGCTTTTGACCAACAATAACCTTATTCATCTCAATTCTAAGCATTTCAACAAAAGCACTTTCCTGTTGAATTTTTTCATTTAACTCTTTGATATCTACTGTCTGATCCATGTTAAATAATTTTTCAAAAGATACATAAATTTAGAGAGATTCAAAACTTGTATTTCGTATTCTGCTGCTACAGAACTAAGGTACAATGATAATTTTTTTTGATGTTAAAAAATGTTAAAGTAGATTAAGGTTTGTTAGCTTTCTTCAATCCCAAAAAGAACGGGCGACTTTTTTTTAATTGAATTTCTGGTTGCCATTAAGCCGATATGGACAGGTAAAAACATGATCGATTCATTAAGGATTGACGATGAATTTGTACATTTGTAGCGGATGGAAGAAAAAAAATACAGATATTTCATTGAGATGGGCTGGAAAGGTACTGAATTTCACGGCTGGCAGGTTCAACCCAATGCTTATACCATCCAGGAAGAAATGGAAAAAAAGCTTTCGACCCTGCTTCAACAAGACATCGCCGTAATTGGTGCCGGCAGGACAGACACCGGAGTACATGCCAGTTACTTCGTGGCCCATTTTGACAGCATAGAACCCTTAGTGGAACCGGAAAAACTGGTCTTCAAGCTCAATAATTTTATCCACCCTGATATAGTCATACTAAGCCTTAGTGCAGTGGAACCAAATAGCCACGCACGATTTGATGCTATTTCCCGAACCTACCAATATCATATTATACAAAATAAAGATCCTTTTTTTCGGGATTATGCATGGCATCATTATCCGCCACTTAAGGTAAAAAACATGAATGCAGGTGCCAAACTACTATTAAAACATAAGGATTTTACAAGTTTCAGCAGGCTGCACAGCGATACGAAAACCAATTTTTGTACGATTAAATATGCTAAGTGGGAAAAGCAAAATAACAGACTTACTTTTACGATAACCGCAGACAGGTTTCTACGTAATATGGTTCGGGCTATTGTTGGTACATTAGTTGAGATAGGACAAAAAAAAATCGCCCCAGAAGATATAGAAAACATCCTGGCAAAAAAGGACAGGGCAGCAGCCGGTGCCTCTGCCCCGGCAAAAGGCTTGTTTCTTACGGATATTCAATATGAGCCCACTATTTTTAAGCAACAAAACGCAGAATTTATATTAATTTAAAGCCATAGGTGAAAATTCTATTTAAATTTGCTATCTTAGAAACTCGAATTCAAGAATACTAACTCTAAGCATTACGCTATGAAATTTCGTTTTACCATTGCTAAAAAGCTAATTGTAGGTTTCTCAATAATAACCATTTCAATTCTGGTTATCAGTTTTTTAATTAACAGGACCCTGCAAAAAAGTATTGAGGTAAATAATCAAATATCAGAAATTTACGTTCCTTCTGCAAATAGTTTAGGAGAGCTTTCGGATCTAATCACCAGCTCGAAAATGCTCATAAAGAATTGGGTGTTTATTGAGAAAAAGGAGAATACACCCGACAAACTTAAATTAATTGAGTTGCACCAAAAAGATTACCCTGAAATCCACAAAAAGCTTTTTGATCTCTCTGACTCCTGGTCAAATGAAGAGCAAATTAAATATTTAAATCTACATAAAACCATCCAGGACACACTGTTTAAGATGCATAAGGGAATCATGCAGAGCTTGAATACATTTGATGCTTATAACGATCCCTTTTTATTGTTTGAAATCACACCAAAAGTTGAACAGGATGGTGAAATAATTTCCCTTACGGATCGCATTATTGAGGAATTGGATGCACTAACCAAGGAACAGCAAAACAATGTGGATCTGGCCAGGGAAGAGATGGAAGAGCAATTTAGCAATCTACAGTATTTTGTTTATATGATGGCTATTATCCTCGTAATAGTTTCGCTCCTCATCGCATTTTTTCTCTCGAGGACCATTATCCGTCCGGTTATAAAAATTAAGGATGTACTTTATAAAATGAGTAAGGGAATCTTGCCCAGGAAGAAAATCAAGGCTTCAAGGGATGAAATTGGAGAGATGGCCGGAGCCCTCAATGAACTTGTCAATGGACTAAAAGATACAACCGAGTTTTCAATAGAAATCGGGAAAGGCAACTTTGAGAGTGATTTTACTCCCTTAAGCGAAGAGGATGATCTTGGCAACGCACTTATTGAAATGCGTAAAAGCCTTAAAAATGCCAAAGAAGAAGAGGCTAAACGTAAAAAAGAGGATGAACAGCGCAACTGGGCTTCGCAGGGTATTGCTAAATTCAGCGACTTGCTCAGGCAAAACAACGATGACCTGGAGAAGCTCTCTTACAGCATTATTAGCAATCTGGTGAAATACAATAATGCCAACCAGGGCGGCTTGTTTATTATGAATGAAGATGATCCGGAAAACCCATTCATCGAATTGAAAGCTTGTTACGCTTATGATCGCGAGAAAAATCTGGAGAAAAAAGTGGAGCACGGTGTCGGATTATTGGGAAGAGCAGTAAAGGAAGGCGAAACCATCTACCTTACTGAGATTCCAGATGATTATATCAAAATTACATCAGGGCTTGGAAAGGAAAACCCCAAAGCACTACTTATTGTACCGCTCATGCTGAATGAAGAAGTACATGGTGTAATCGAATTGGCTTCATTTAAACCTTTTAAAAAATACCAAATTGAATTCATTGAAAAAATATGTGAGAACCTCGCCGCTACACTGGCTTCTGTTAAAATTAACATACGAACCAACGAATTACTCGAACGTACACAGCAGCAGGCAGAAGAAATGAAGGCCCAGGAAGAAGAGATGCGTCAAAACATGGAAGAATTGCAAGCCACGCAGGAAGAGAGTCAGCGTAGAGAACGGGAGCTGGAAAAGAAAGTGGAAGAATACGAGGATATGAAGAAGCAGCAGGAAAAACTGATTAAGAAACTTGCCGGCGGTAACCTAAGTGGTAATCTTATCAATGGCATCGATGATGATGACGATGAAAATGAATAAATAAATAACATTCTGAAAAAAGCCGCTATTGTTATTTAATAGCGGCTTTTTTATTTAGTTAAGCTCCTGTATAAATTCAAATAAAGCATCTGAGATAGCTTTACCAGCCGGATAATGAACGGGTTGACAACCACGGACTTCTATTTCATCTTCACCCGTCAGGAAAATAGTATCTGCCTTAGCATTAAGTATAATTTCAGATAACTCATTCTCATCAACTGTTCGCTTAATTTTCTGTACCAGTTGGTAGCTCCTGTTGTTCACATTGAAAAGCAAAATATATGGAGCTGCTATGGCAGAAGAGGTAATTGTCTCTCCATCCCGGGTAGGAATGGCAATTTTGTGTAAAAAACCTTTTTCCGGCATACTTATTTCTTTGTATTAAATGCTTTCTTGAGTTGTTTTAGTGCTTTCATTACAGTTGTCCCTGGACAGGCAACATTCATACGCATGTAGCCATCTCCGCCTTTCCCAAACATAGCGCCTTTATTAAACCCAAGATGCGCCTCATCTACAATAAATTCTTCCAGCTCTTTTTCAGTCATGTTAAAATGCTTAAAATCGAGCCAAATAAGATAGGTCCCTTCAGGTA
>CAYVSF010000162.1:0-6733 GCA_964453775.1 uncultured Bacteroidales bacterium | reverse complement strand
TAATTACACACTAAAGTCTTACTCAATGAGCTCTAAATTACATCAGATTACTACCCGCGAATTACAAAATAAATTGGATGATCCATTATCAAAAATTATTGATGTGCGTACCGTTGAAGCCTACAATGGCTGGCAAATTAAAAATGAGAAACGTGGTGGTCACATTCAAAATGCTAAAAGTTTACCTTATAAATGGATCAATTATATCGACTGGATTGAGATGGTGCGTAAAAAGCAGATCTTGCCCAAACAAGAGATCATTATTTACGGGTACAAACGTGACGAAATTGATCAGGTTGCCCAACGGTTTTTAAAATCGGGTTATGAAAAGGTGTTTGTTTATTATGATTTTGTTACTGAATGGTCATCTAATGAAAAACTCCCGATGCAAAAATTGGAGCGCTTTAAAAATCTTGTTTCTGCAGCGTGGGTAAAAGAACTTGTTTCGGGTGGTAAACCGCAACATTATACTAACGACAAATTTATTATAGTTCATTCGCATTACCGAAATCGTGATGCTTACCTAAGCGGGCATATTCCCGGTGCCATTGACATTGATACGATGGCACTCGAAGCACCTGATACATGGAACAGGCGATCACCCCAAGAGTTAAAAGAGGCATTGGAAAAGCATGGAATAACAGCAGATACCACAGTGGTTCTATACGGTAAATTCATGTTCCCAGACAATGCCGATGAATTTCCGGGCAGTGCAGCCGGAGATATCGGAGCTATTCGCAATGCCCTGATTATGATGTATGCAGGTGTAAAGGATGTACGTGTGTTAAATGGCGGATTTCAATCCTGGGAAGATGCCGGATTTGAAATATCCTCTACCGATGAGCCCAAAAAACCAATAGAAGATTTTGGTGCGAAGATTCCGGCTCGTCCTGGATTAATTGTAGACATGCCAAAAGCCAGAAAGATGTTAAAAGACAGGGATGCAGAACTGGTATGTGTAAGAAGCTATCCCGAATACCTTGGAGATGTAAGTGGATACAATTACATCGAAGCAAAAGGAAGAATACCCGGAGCCATCTTTGCTGATTGTGGCTCGGATGCTTACCACATGGAAAACTACAGAAATTTTGACCATACCACACGTGAATTTCATGAAACCGCTGAAATATGGAAAAACAATGGAATTACACCCGATAAACACTTAGCCTTTTATTGCGGAACGGGTTGGCGTGGTAGTGAAGCCTGGTTCAATGCATGGCTCATGGGATGGCCCCAGGTATCGGTTTTCGACGGTGGCTGGTTCGAGTGGAGCAACAATCCGGAAAATCCATTTGAAACCGGTGCTCCTGAAAAGGAAAGCTACAGAGAATTACCAGGATAACAAGAAACACAATCACATATAGATGTTTATGGAACAAATAACGAAGCTGAGCACATTTGCAAAAGATACTAAGAAAGGCTTATCGGCCCATCCCAAATTTCTTTTACCAAAATATTTTTATGATGATAAGGGTAGTAAGATATTCCAGGATATTATGCAAATGCCCGAATATTACCTTACCGATTGCGAATTTGAGATACTCACAAATCATCAAACAGAAATGATGCAACTGTTTGGGCAGGAAAGTACCCTTTTTGATCTAGTTGAGTTAGGATCGGGTGATGGCTTAAAAACAAAAATCCTGTTAAAGCACTTTGTTAAAAACAAGATCCGTTTCAACTACGTGGCTATAGATATCAGCCACGAGGCAAATGAAATGCTGGAACGTAAACTTCGCACCGAACTACCGGCTTTAAAAACCGAGTTTAAAACCGGCGATTATTTTGAGATGATGAATGCCCTGAACCGGGATTCTGATAACAGCAAGGTGTTCTTATTCCTGGGATCCAACATCGGCAACTTTATGGAAGATGAGCGCCACCGCTTCTTAAGCCAACTATCCAAAATAATCCGCAGGAACGATAAGCTGCTTATCGGATTTGACCTCAAAAAATCCAAAGAGGTCATCCTTAAAGCTTACAACGATCCGCATGGGCATACACGCGCCTTTAACCTGAATCACCTTGTACGCATTAACAAAGAGCTGGATGCCAATTTTGATACTGAAACGTTTAGGCATGTTGCCCACTACAATGAAGATTCTGGTGAAACAAAAAGCTTTCTGGTATCTGGCAAAAAACAATCTGTCTATATCGGGGCTTTGGAGAACAACGTTCATTTTCTAAAAGATGAGCCTATCTATATGGAATTGTCCCAGAAATTTGATCTGGAGGAGATTCATCAACTAGCAAGAAGCTATGGTTTTGCCATAGAGAAAAACTTTACGGACAGGCGCAACTATTTTGTGGATTCACTTTGGATTAAAAAATAAAAACAAGAAGAATATTAGCCATGCACAAAAAAAAATTAAGCATCAGCATTCTATACGGCTCGGTACGCAACGAACGCCAGGGAATAAAGGCTGCCAGATATCTTGAAAAGAAACTCAACGAAAGAGGACACAGGCTGCATTTTATTGATCCACTGGAATACGAGCTTCCATTTCTCGATAAAATGTATAAAGAATATGAGCAGGGAAAGGCTCCTGAAAATATGGAAAAACTGGCCCAAATATTCAGAGATTCTGATGGATTTCTAATCGTAACAGGAGAATATAACCACAGTATTCCGCCGGCTCTTAAGAATCTATTGGATCATTTTCAATCGGAATATCTTTTAAAACCCTCTGCAATAGCCTCCTATTCGGCAGGGAATTTTGGCGGAGTACGTGCAGCTGTTCACTTAAGAGTAGTTTTAGGCGAATTGGGAATGCCGGCTATCTCATCCATGTTGCCTTTTCCGGTTATCGGAAGCCTTTTTGACGAAAAACTGGTTCCACAAAACAAATTTACCGAACCCTCGACAAAACGCTTTTTAGATGAGTTTGAATGGTATATGCGGGCCTTAAAAAATCAAAGATTACAGGGAACTCCTTATTAACCAAACCTATACTTCAAAAAAATGACGCCAGCAATTGTTTTAAGAACTCTTTAAGAAAAGATTTTCCTTCCAAATCTGGCATAGCTTATGTTTCTTCCGTAGATACAAAAATGGGAAAAATCTATGAGGAATTAATGCTTGCAGTTCCTGGCAGTTGTATGATAAATATCAAAATAGAGAACTAAACTATTTGAAAAATATTTATTTTTGTTGACAAATTACAGAATAACAGAATGGAACAAATAGAAATTTTTACAGAACAACAGAAAAAGTTGGCGCGCTATGCAAAAGCCATGTCGCATCCGGTAAGAATATATATTTTAGAGCATTTGGGAGAGCAATCGTGCTGCTATAGTGGTGATTTAACAGATATTCTTCCCATTGCCAAATCTACCTTATCGCAGCATTTAAAAGAGTTAAAAAATGCCGGATTAATACAAGGAGAAATAGAAACACCCAAAATTAAATATTGCCTGAATAAAGAAAATTGGGAAGAGGCTAAAAAATTAATGCTAAATTTTTTACGATAAAAAAAATTTAATACTTTTGTTCGTAGTTTTACGAAATACAAACTATGAACAAATAATATCATGGAAATAAAAGTATTGGGAACCGGTTGCCCCAAGTGCAAAACACTGGAGAAAGCCACCAGAGAAGTTGTTGCAGAAATGAACATTGAAGCCAACATCACTAAAGAAGAAGACATTATGAAAATAATGGAATATGGTGTGATGCACACACCCGGTTTGGTTATCAATGGAAAAGTTGCTATATCCGGAAGAGTTCCCTCAGCAAACGATTTAAAAGAATTAATCACTAAAAACCAATAAACGTATGAAACTATTTAATTTCCTAACCATTGTTTTTATTGCTATAAGCATGAACTTTTCGTGCACGGCACAAGCCAATAAAGACGAAAAAAGCGAAACGATAGTTAAAGCTGAAAATGTTGAAGTATTTTACTTTCATTATACCCGTCGCTGCGCAACCTGTAATGCCGTAGAGGATGTAACCAAAGAAGCGATCGAAGAGTTTTACGGAGATGATGTTTTCTTTGTATCCTATAATCTTGATGAAGCAGATGGTAAAGAAAAAGCAGAAGAGCTTGGCATATCAGGACAAACTTTAATCATTGTAAGTGGCGAAAATAAAATCAACATTACCAACGAAGGTTTTATGAATGCCCGGACGAATCCGGAAAAATTGCAGCAAATCATTAAAGACAAAATAGACCCATTATTATAATATGGAAGAGTTTTTAAGCAATTTAATGAGCAACAGCTCCTTACCCATACTCTCAGCATTTGTGCTCGGACTGATGACAGCCATCAGTCCCTGTCCGCTTGCAACCAATATTACAGCCATTGGCTTTATTAGTAAAGATGTTGAACACCAGAAAAAAGTTTTTATCAATGGACTGGTTTACACCTTGGGGCGTGCCATATCATATACATTGATTGCGGTAATCATATTTGTGGGTGCCGATCAGTTTAAAGTTTCCGGATGGTTTCAGCAGTATGGCGAAAAAATTATAGGCCCGCTGTTAATTGTTATCGGACTCTTTATGCTCGATATCATTAAAATAAAGTTCCCGGGAATGAGCGGTTTAACCAAACGATTCCAGGAAAACGGAACCAGCAACTACTGGGAGGTTTTATTACTGGGAATTATATTTGCATTAGCATTTTGCCCTTACAGTGGCGTGCTTTATTTTGGCATGCTAATTCCAATGACCATTAGTAGTGCTTCGGGTTTATATTTACCTGTTATATTTGCCATAGCAACCGGAATTCCGGTTATCATTTTTGCCTGGTTACTGGCTTACACTGTTTCGGGAGTTGGAAAACTATATAATAGCTTAAAAATTTTCGAAATCTGGTTTCGTAGGGTCATTTCTGTTGTTTTCATTGGTGTTGGTGTGTATTATGTTATCATCATGTATTTCTAAACCATGGAAAAAATCATTTGTTTTCGCAACCATGTTTCCGAAGCAGAGATAAAAAGTGCAATTGCTCAGAGCTAAAAATCTTTAAAAGATATTCAATATGCAACATCGGCCTGTACAGGGAACAGTTGCGAAGAATTAAATCCAAAAGGGTATTTGCTGCTCTGGAGATATAAACCAATTATTGCAAACAGAGAAAAAAAGTTGAGTCGTTGCGGTTGTTGTAGTTAAAAAAATTTAAAGACCTTGTTCGTTTATTTACGAACACACAATAATATATATATTACAAATCAAAAAAAAACTTACTATAAAAATGGAAGTTAGAAAAGAACTGAAAATACTGGCATGGATCATCGTAGTTTTTGTGTTTGCCTATTTCATGCCACTTGATAACGCACGTTTTACCGAAGCTATCATGGCTATGTTTGATCTGGCAAAATGGTATGCGCAGGAACATGTGATTTTGTGTTTGTTGCCCGCCTTTTTTATTGCCGGAGTTATTGCCGTTTTTGTGAGTCAGGGAGCGGTAATGAAATATTTCGGTGCCAAAGCCAAAAAATGGGTAGCTTATAGCGTTGCATCTGTTTCAGGAACCATTCTGGCGGTGTGTAGCTGTACCATTTTACCGCTGTTTTCGAGTATTCACAAGCGAGGAGCAGGTTTAGGCCCGGCTATTGCCTTTTTGTATTCTGGCCCGGCCATTAATATTCTGGCTATTATTTTAACCGCAAGGATTCTCGGATTTGAGATGGGCGTAGCACGTATTATCGGAGCGGTAGTTTTTGCCGTAGTCATTGGTTCTGCTATGTCTCTTATATATCGAAAAGAAGAAAAAGCAAAAAAAGAAGAACAACTAAATTTCCCGGAAACCGAAGAAAAAAGGCCTATGTGGCAAACAGCCCTTCATTTTTTTACGCTTGTATTAATTCTTGTGTTTGCTAACTGGGGAAAACCTGCAGAAGGAGTAACCGATGGAGCCTGGTATTGGATTTGGTCGAATAAATGGTATATTACTTCTGCCTTTGCTGTTTTATTGATTTACTCACTCATTGCTATTCTTAAATTAAAATGGCAATATGTTGCGTTAGCAGCCATTGTAACCGCCATATCAGCTTTTATAAGCTCTTCACCACTCATTCCGATGGTAGTTGGTATTGCAGGATTAAGTATTATTACTTTAACCGATAAGCGTGACCCGGATAACAAAGAGTGGACGCTTTCTACCTGGGATTTTACCAAACAAATTATGCCTTTATTGGCTATTGGTGTATTGATTGCCGGGTTCCTGCTTGGATCTACTCATGGTGATACGGCTATGGCAGGAATTATCCCCAATGAATGGGTAGCTAATTTAGTAGGTGGAAACTCCGTGTTTTCAAACTTTTTTGCATCCATTGTGGGAGCATTTATGTACTTTGCCACATTAACCGAAGTGCCCATTTTACAAGGATTAATATCGGCCGGCATGGGCAAAGGACCGGCTCTGGCCTTACTGCTGGCAGGCCCGTCGTTATCGCTACCCAATATGCTGGTAATTCGTGGAGTGATTGGAACAAAAAAGACGCTTGTTTACGTCTCCCTGGTTGTGGTTATGGCCACCATTTCAGGATTAATATATGGAACAATTTTTTAGCTTTTGGGTGAACAAAAATCTTTATGTTTCTTTGTTTAAACTATTTTTATGATTTTTTCTGATAACATACCTGCAACTTTTAATTCATGAAACTATTAATAGTTTTTGTCTTAATAACACTGATTATTTCCTTCTTTGCTGACAAGCAAAAAACATGGATGGGCATCAAAAAAGGGCTAAAAATGTTTTTAAACCTCTTGCCTGCTATCATTTC
>CAYVSF010000161.1:0-6737 GCA_964453775.1 uncultured Bacteroidales bacterium | reverse complement strand
CTAAGTATAGGCATGATTGCACCCATCGGGATATTATAAAAATGCTTCACCTCCCATGTTAAAGCTTCTCCATGTTCAGACTCATCAGCTTCTGGATCTTTAGTTTCCAAACTACTTTCTATAGAATGGATAACACGAGTATCCTCTTCATCAATAAGTCCTAATAAAAAATCCCGGTAATCTTTAATTTTCTCTTTCAATTCATATCCCTTACCGTTGTAATTATCACCAATCAATACCCTGCTCGGCACATCTGTTTTATCAAGAGCTTTCAGTTTTTCATTCTTAATCTTCCCATCTTCAATGGCAGCATTCTCTTCCTCATTCTGACCCTGGCTGGTTTTAACAATTTCCAGTTTTAAATCTTGAATATAGTTGTATAACTCCTCGGCTCGTTTCCTTACCTCATCTGCTTTATCTTTGTGGGGACCTACTTTTTTCTCATTCAGGGCATATTTTTTATCAAATTCCTTGTAAAGAACCTTATTCTTTTCATAAAAGTTCTCAGTAGTTTTTTTTAGACCCTCATCTACAATGCGAAAAGCATCCAGCACCTCTGCCGAGACATTTAATGCCAACATCGCCGTTAGCACTAAATACATCATACCAATCATTTTTTGCCTGGGAGTTTCTTTGCCGTGACCCATGGTATTTCTTGCTTAAAACAGATTAACTTTATTCATTATTTGTTACCACGTTCATTGCTGAAAGCATGTTACCATAAACAGCATTCAGAGCTGTTAAATTTTCATTTAACCTGGCAACTTGTTCTCTATATTGTTGGGTATCTTCCACCGAACCTTCTATATTATTCATTACAGCATCTACACCCTCAAAAACTTTCTGCGATGATTTTAGATGATCGTTTGTAGCCTGCAACTGCAATTCATAAACTGAATTTAAGGCTTCAAGATTTTTATTTAGAGATTCCAGTTTTTCTCCATAGGACTGATTTCCTCCCGAAATTGAATCCATATGTTGATTCAATGATTCCTCAAAATTTTTATAGGTTTCAGCCATTTCAGTACTGGTCTGGTTCACCTGCTCAGATAAATTGTGACCTGAATCGTTTATCTGCTGTGCAGTAGTTTTATAAGAATCAGCCAGTCCTTTTACAGATTCGTTTAAATCCTCAGTGGAACGACCATAGGTTTCAGCCAGCGATGTAATTGATTCTGATGCGGCCTGAAGGTTATCCACATATTGATTCGTCGCCTGAGAGGCATCCGAAATATTCTCCAGATTTTGCGTTGTTTGATTAAGATTTCGAAGTCCCTGACCAAGCCGCTCAAATAATTCAGGTGTTATATCAGCGTTCTCAAGCATTTCATCAAACTTGCCCAATGAACCTCCGCCGCCACCATCTGTAGCTCTTCTATGTTGTGGAGGAACAAAATCGTCATCCTCGCTGATTCCTGCCAGCTCAGGATAAACAAGTGTCCAATCCAGTTCTTCATGAACCGGCTCAAACGCGGAGAAGAAAAAGATAATTACCTCGGTTGTCATACCGATGGTAAGCATTAAACCGGCAAGTGGCCAGTGTTGAATCTTAAATAGCGCACCCATTAATACAACTGCGGCTCCCCAGCCATATAATTTGGCCATAAACTTCTTCCAGCCTGAACTCTGGACTATTTCGGTTACATTTAACATAGTACAATCCTTTTAATTCAAATCACAAAAGATGATTAATTAGATCCCAAATAAGAACGTACACAACGGAATCCTATATAAGATTTAGTTGAATCCTGAAATTCATAAGTTCTTGTTCCACATTGTAAATAATATCCAATATCCTTCCAGGAACCGCCACGAATAATTTTTCTCTTCCTTGAAGGCGGATCATCCGGTAGTGCTTCATATTTATAATCCGGATTTAAATCATGCATAAAGGCGTAAGCAGATTCATCATATGCATTCGCTGTCCATTCAGCAACGTTACCTGCCATTTCATAAAGGTTATACTCATTAGGAGGATAGCTGCCTACAGCCACTGTGGTCATCCCGCCATCATCAATATATCTTCCTCTAAGTGGCTTAAAATTGGCAAGGAAACATCCGTCTTTATTTCTTGTATACATTCCTCCCCATGGGTACATAGAGAGTTCCAGGTCGCCTCTTGCTGCATACTCCCATTCGGATTCACTCGGTAGTCGGTAATCCTGAACAAAAGTATTGCCTTCTTTTCTTAATGCGGCATTTAAATGTTGTGTTCTCCATACAGTAAATGCTCGAGCCTGTTTCCAGTTTACACCAACTACAGGATAATTATCGAATGAAGGATGCCAGAAGTACATATTTGTAAGCGGCTCATTATAGGAATAAGTAAAGTCACTTATCCAGGTGAGCGTATCTGGTTCTACATTTATTACATCTCTTACAACAAAGGCAGAACGATCCTGCACATCCACAATTTCGCCCTGTGCATTCACAACTGTACCATTATAGGATTGCGTATCAAAGTCATATCGATTTGACTTTTTAGCAGCCTGCTGCATATCAACCCGGTAATATTCAAATAGCAATTTTCTGGTATCAATTTCTTTTCTTCTGTAGAATCTTTCATGCTCGGCAAGATACATGTCTTTCAAAATTTCATTTTGCTCCTCATCCATTGGGTTTATTTCTGTTTCCCAATTAAGTATAGGAGGATCAATTGGATTTCCAAACTGGTCTTCAGTAATAAGAAAATCTTCGATTTGCTCACCCAATTTCCGTCGCATGATTGAATCTCTAACATAATGAACGAATTGGCGATATTCGTTATTCGTAATTTCAGTTTCATCCATCCAGAAAGCATCAACTGAAACCACGCGAGTTTGTGTATTCATAGCCCATGCTACATCTTCATCACTGGGTCCCATATTAAAACTTCCGGCAGGAATAAAGGTCATTCCATAAGGCTGAGGTTCATACCAGCCTCTTCTTCCCTGTACACCTGTTAATTCGCCATCATTGTATTTACTACAACTAAATGAAACTGCCACTAGGATGCTTAGAACAAGTAACTTTTTCATAATATTTTTACTATTTATGTTGCTTACTATTATATTTCTTAATTATAAATATCTGATACTTTTATATTGCTCAGGACTTCTATCTTTTTTCACATCAAAACAAAAACCCATCATAATTTCATGCGATCCATCATTATAACTGCTCAAATCCGATGTCATAATATCATACGAGTAGCCCACGCGAACCCAATCAAACAACTTCACACCAGCCATAGCAATAATTGGCTTGTCTGTTCTATAGGAATCGCCCCCCCAAATCTTTTTATTGTATGACAGGGTGGTATTTATACTCAATTGGCTGTTCGAACCATCCGATTGCAAAAACGCCGAGGGTTGAAACTCAAGTAATGGATTGGATAAAGCTATTGAATAACCAGCCATCACGTAATAATGTCTTGTAAGTGATGGTTTTGCACTGGCATAATCAAATTCAGGTTGGGTAAGATGAGTCGCAGATGCCCCAACATATAAATCATCTGTCCTATAAAACAATCCAAAACTAAAATCGATTGCCATTGCACTTTCATTTTGCGGTATGGCCGGATCACCTGATGGCAAGGTATGAAACTCACTCTCCGGAACATACCACTCTGCCTCAAGTGCTTTATTATAAACACCTCCACTTACTCCGATACCTAAGCTCCCATCCCCCAGGCCCAGTTTATAGGCCAGGGCTAAATTTACTCCATAATCTTCATTAAATGCAAACTGATCGCGAAGTAATGATATACCAATTCCACCATCTATCCCAAAAGGGGATATGGCAGCATCAAGGTTGAAAGCTGTGCTCATCGGAGCACCATCTCCAAAACCAACCCACTGCTGACGACTCAGGGCTGTAGCACAAACCTGACCACTACTTCCGGCATATCCTGGATTAAATGTCATATGAGAAAACATGCTTTGGCTAAATTGAGGATCTTGCTGTGCTGTAACTAACACAGTCACCATTAATAGAATGGTGGTTATCAAAACGGTCTTTTTCATCATAACAAAATCTTCTGCTTCCTCAATTATTCGTTATATACCAAAGGTAAAGTAACTAAAAATATTATTTCCAAACAAATTTTATCAACACTAATGTGTTAATAAAGCTGATAAAGATATACCATTATACTTCTTAATTTCAATAAGGTTACTTTTGAAAATAACTTTTTTGCAAAGCAACAAAAATTAAGTGAAATTTTAATTATATCGATGGTATGCATTTAACCATCGTTCGGGTATTTGATTATTGCAGGCAGATTGATAGTCTATATAAGAACAGGCAATTAATCTGGGCTGTTGATTTATGACTGGAACTTCCATCCACCATCGATGAGAAACTTCACTTTTATAGAACTTTAATCGCTGTTTACCTTCATGAATATCTACATTAAAGACCTTCATTAAGGCTTTATCTTCCTTTATTCTTTGTGTATAACCATAAAGAAAATACCAAATTAATTCTGCAGATAAGGCCAATGAAGCATAGTTGATGTCTCTGTTTTCCAAATATCCAAAACAGCTAAAAAGCCTAAGTTTTTCACTAGCGCCTGAAAAGTGTGCCAGTTTGCATATCTCTTCTCCCAAGAACCCATTGGGATGAGGCAATTCTTGGGCTGTAAAATCAGAATGTCGAATGCTACTAGTGGATATAGAAACCCAATGGGCATCTCGAAACTCGGGTTCTAAATCCGGAAGATTCTCCCTGGCTTTGCCCAGACGAATCATTTGAAGGTTTCGGCTTTGCATCTCTTCCAGTATCAATGGAGCAACGCGTTGGGATTGATATCCAATAAATCTGTAATCAACATACAAATCCTTTGCTTTAGAAACTTTGGATATATAGTCAATCGTTGATGAAAGGCTCACAAAATTCATCTGATTGTGATAAAGCTTTAACTGCCTGAAAATCTGATCGTAATAAAAATCACTTGGGCTAAAAACTATCAAAAGGATATTCGTTGACCATAAGTGTTCAAGTACTATCCTTAATGCTGCCAGGGTGTCTTTCTCTGTATTACCGTTCTTCAGATGCCCTAAATCAATCACTTTTAAAGATTGTTGAAAAGCTGCCAGGTGATAAAGGTGGTTCCTTAGTTCCATTTCAAGGTCTGGAATCTCATGCTTTTCGGAGGTATTGTCCCTATCACTCAGGGTTAAAAACGCCAAATCAAACTTTTCCCACTCAGGAACAGCAGTTACATCGTAAAAAAGAGTTGGTTTAAAGCCTCCTTCTTCTTTATAAAAAACTTCTTTTTCATACCTGCTAAAACCTGTTACACAATCGCTTATTTCCATTTTTTATTTCTTTTTGCGACCGGTCTTTTTCTTTTTTGGAGATTTCTCGGCTTCTTCAATTATTTTTAAGGCTTTCTCTTTAGTCAGGCTATTGGCATCAGTATCCTTTGGAATTTTATAGTTTTTCTTCTGATAGCTGATATAAGGCCCCCATCTTCCATTTAATAGTTTAAAATCTTCAGCAAAATCCTTAATTAATTTTTTCCTGTCCTTCTCCCTCTTTTCTTCAATAAGTTCAATCGCCCGGTCTTTTTTTATGGTGTATGGATCATCCACGCCTTTTTTTAGCGAATAGAACTTATTATTGTGTCTGGCATAAGGGCCAAAACGTCCTATTCCAATAACAATTTCCTTTCCTTCATATTCCCCAATCTTACGAGGTAAACGAAATAAATTCAAAGCCTCCTCAAAATTTATTGTTTCCAGATGCTGTCCCTTTCTCAATGCTGCAAAGCGCGGTTTCTCTTCATCATCTTTTGATCCAATTTGAGCCATGGGCCCATAGGGGCCTATTTTTACCCGAACTTCCTTGCCTGATTTCGGATCAACACCCAGCACTCGTTCCCCAACGGATCGTTCAGATTTCTCAACTGTTTCTTCAACTCTTTCATGAAATGGCTGATAAAAACGATCTATCATTTTCATCCACTCTTTGTTCCCTTCGGCAATTTCATCAAATTCTTCTTCTACCTCGGCTGTAAAATTGTAATTGACAATTTCTTTAAAGTGTTTATTCAAAAAATCGTTTACGACCATTCCAATATCATTTGGAAATAGCTTTCCTTTTTCTGCTCCCGTTATTTCAGTTTTCTTTTCCTTTTTGATTTCACCAGCTTGCATCAAAATTTGCAGATACTGTCGCTCAACCCCTACTCTTTCCTCTTTCACTACGTACCCTCTATTTTGTATAGTTGAAATAGTTGGTGCGTAGGTAGAAGGTCTTCCAATTCCTAATTCTTCCAGCTTTTTCACCAAACTAGCCTCGGTATACCTGGGCGGATGATGTGTAAAACGTTGAGTTGCCTGTATTTCTTTTGCTCTAAGCTTATCTCCTTCTTTTACATTTGGCAACAATCCTGATGTGGACTTCTCGTTTTCCTCATCTGTAGACTCTATATATAGTTTTAAAAACCCTTCAAACTTCAACACCTCTCCAGTGGCAATAAACTTATCCGGTCGTGTACTAATAGCTATCTGAATATTGGTTTTTTCAAGCTTTGCCTCACTCATCTGAGAGGCTACGGTTCTTTTCCAAATCAAATTATATAATTTCTTTTCATTTTCAGAACCCGATGTTGTTTCACGATTGAGATAAGTAGGTCTAATAGCTTCATGTGCCTCCTGAGCTCCCTTACTCTTTGTGGTAAAATTGCGTGCCTTATGGTATTTTTCCCCAAAATGATCCAGCACCATTTCCTTTGCAGCAGCAATAGCAGC
>CAYVSF010000160.1:0-6776 GCA_964453775.1 uncultured Bacteroidales bacterium | reverse complement strand
CGATTGCTGCATTTAGACTATCTAAATTAGCCTGATATACTTTTTTATTTTCTGGTATCTGATTGGATAGGGTCTTAAAAACCTCATTGCCCATCTTCTTCATATTGGCAGGCGAGGTCCAAATATGCGGATCGACAGCATGATGTTCTTCTTTCTTCACGGTTTCATGAACATGCTTGTGTTTTGCAGTTTTTAACAACTCCAGATCTTTCGACAGGTCTACCACCAGCATTTCCGTATTATTACTTTTGAAACGAGACATCCATGAATGCTCGAAAGCAATATGGCCAATGCGAAAATAGACATCAGAATGACTCAAGTTGCGCATTTGAGAACTCGATGGTTCATATGTTGCAGGGCTTGCTCCAGGAGGAATCATCACAAAACTTTCTACGGTTCCGCCTGAAATACGATCTACAATAAACTGCTGGGGCAGAATGCTTACTGCTACTGTTAATGCATTTGTTTCCTTTTCAGATTTTTGGTTTTTACATCCTGATAAAAGAAAGATCGCCGCGATTGTAAATAAAAATAGTTTTCTCATGGTTATTTAGAATGATTTTAAAGAACAAATTTAATATTATAATCCTTCATTAAGATAACAAAAACTCAGTAATTTTCAATAGACAAAAATAAAAGCCCTGTCGGCAATACCAACAGGGCTTTTAAACTATAGATATACACTATTTTAGTTATCTCCCAGCAATTCTTCCAGTTTTTCACCTAACTGTTCGCCGCGAAGATTTTTTGCAACAATTTTACCATCAGGTCCTATCAAAACACTATGAGGTATTGAACGCACACCATACAATTTTCCTGCTGCATTATCCCAATATTGGAGATCAGACACCTGTGGCCATGTAATTCCATCATCGTGAATAGCTTTCACCCAGGCTTCTTTCTTCTTATCGAATGAAACACCAAATATTTCAAAGCCTTTATCATGGTATTTGGCATAATTCGCTACCAGGTTTGGATTTTCACGACGACATGGGTTACACCATGCAGCCCAGAAATCAATCATTACATACCCATCACCAACATAATCCGAAAGGCTTACAGGATTGCCGCTGGTATCTTTCATGGTAAAATCGATATAATCCTGACCTACAGCCACTTTTTGAAGAACTGCCAATCGATCTTGCATCCCTTTCACGTAGCTTGAACCCTCCAAATGAGGCGTAAATAGTTGTACCAAAGAATCAAGCTCATTTACATCCATCCCAGATACAAGGTACCTTGATGCTATGAAAGGCCCTACAACGCAACTGTCATTCTCACCTACAAATTCATTAATATAGGCCATTTGCGTTTCATATACTTTTGAATAATCTTCTTCAATGTCCTTAATCTTTTCCTTGTCTCCACTTATATTTGCCTCCATATAAGTATCATACATCTCTTTAAGCTGCAGTTCAAATTCTGCCATCTTTTGCTTGAATGCATAATAAGTATCATTGGATTTTGCTCCTACAACAACAGGCTGTTGCGGCTGGGCAATATCAATATTGAGCGTTATCTCCGAATTTTCCACAAATAAATCTATTGGGGGCAGACTATCCGCAAGGCTTATATAATAAAGCTCCGGAAAATCTACACTGCCTGTAAATTCAAAGCTTCCATTTTCAATTGCTACAGAATCTATGGTATTCATGGCACCCGATTCATATTGTTGAAGCAGAGCTGTTCCATTTTGAACTCCTTCTACCGTACCGGTAATCTTGTATTGGGGCTCTTGCGAACAGGAGAACAACAGAACTGTTATGAATGTCAGTAAACTAAGTCTTTTCATCATGATTATTTATAATTTGTTTATTAGAAGTGTAAACATACAAAAATTTATCTATTCAGAAAAAAAGATATTTAAATATTCAAATGCAACCTCAGTCTTTCAGCATAAGTAATTCAAATAAGATTTTGATCTAAAAGAATCTGAATTCATCTTAGAAGCTTTCCTATTAATTATGGTATTTATCCAACAGGATTTTTGCTGCAAGGAAAGAGTTCATTTCTCCATTCAGCACTTTTCTCTCGTATTCGACAATATCATCTTTTAATTCACGATCCTGGTAAAACCTGTTTTTCAATTGCTCATTGATAGTCTCGTACATCCAGTATTTGGCCTGCGATTTTCGGCGTTCATCAAAGAATCCGTTTGCTTTTGTAAAGGTCATATAGTCCAAGATGGTTTCCCACACCTTGTCAACTCCGGTATTTTTAAGGGCTGAGCAGGTAAGGACTTTGGGTGTCCAGCCGCTGGTAGGTGGTGGGAAAAGATGCAGGGCATTCTGATACTGTGCTTTTGCAAGATTGGCCTTATCTGCATTATCCCCGTCGGCCTTTGTAATTGTAATGGCATCGGCCATTTCCATAATTCCCCGCTTAATTCCCTGCAATTCATCGCCTGCTCCAGAAAGCATTAACAAGAGAAAGAAATCAACCATCGAATGCACGGCTGTCTCCGACTGGCCCACTCCCACTGTTTCTATAAAAATCGTATCGAAACCTGCTGCCTCACATAGGATAATTGTTTCACGGGTTTTCCTGGCTACACCACCCAATGAACCCGCAGAGGGCGAAGGACGAATATAGGCCTTCGGGTCTGCTGATAAAGACTCCATGCGGGTTTTATCACCCAGGATACTTCCCCTTGAACGCTCGCTGGAAGGGTCTACTGCCAATACTGCCAATTTGTTGCCTGTAGCGGTAATTTTACTTCCCAGGGCTTCAATAAATGTACTTTTCCCTACGCCCGGCACCCCTGTAATGCCTATTCTGGTAGATTTTCCGGCATACGGCAGACAGTTTTCAATAATCTGCTCAGCAATAGCGTTATGTTCAGGCAACGAGCTTTCAATCATCGTAATGGCGCGTCCCAGAACGGTTCGATTATCAGATAATATACCATCCACATATTCCTGAATGCTAAACTGCTGCCTTTTTCGCTTCCGAAAACGATTGATCGCTTCTTTATTCAACGAATCGGGCTGCTCAATACCCTCATTTACTTGCAAGGCGCTTTTGTCTTTTTCCTTCTTATCTTTTTTATCCATGCCTTATCTAATCAGCCATTAAACAAAAAGCCATCTGGTTCAAATACCAGATAGCTTATTGCAAATGGCATTTTCGTTCAATTATTTCACTTTCCCGGTCATTACCAATCTGACATTAGAATTCTCGGGATCATTGGTGATCACATAAATGGACTTTCTCAAATATCCAGACCTTGTACCAGTGCTCAAAATAGATTTAAAGGAACTACTTTCTCCTGGTTTTATAACTTTCTTTTCCGGAGCAACAGTTGTACACCCGCATGTAGGCCTAATCTTACGAATAATTAAATCGCTTTTCCCTTCATTGGTAAAATGATATTCATGCTCCACCTTAGAACCAGGCTCCACATCTCCAAAGTTATGTGAAACATCGTCAAATTTGATTTTGGGCGCATTTGCTTTTTCTTCGGCAGTAAGATGAGAAAAGTCCTCTTCAAGTTTCGCACTGATAGTAAGTAGATTCCCGGACGGCTGCTGTCCGTTTATCGACATCCTTACCCTGTCAATTAAGAACCCCCAATCGTCTCGTGCAGTTCCATCATAATGCCCTACAATATATCCTTCTTCTCCTGGTTTCAGACTTGCCGGCTTGGTCTTCAATTTTAGATAATGGGGCACATGCATGAACTCTATCTTTGCGATATCATCTGAAACATTGACTATTGGCATTGAATCAGCTTTAACTTCGGTGGAATAAACTTTTACAAATGCAAGGTGATTGGATTTAAGCCTTATAGCTCCAATCTTACGTGGATAAATATCTTCTACTGTCTTTTCTCTGGGAATAACCTCCCCGGTAACTCGCAAAACTTTTACACTGGGATCTCCATTTGTGTTCACCATAATGGTTTTGTTGAAAGGTCCGGGACGGTTTTTAGGATCAAAAGTGACCTTTACATAGCCCTCCTGTCCTGCCATAATTGGTTTTTTTGTCCATTCCGGACTGGTGCATCCACAGGAAGCTTTTACCTGTGTAATGATCAGGGGGCTCTGCCCTGTGTTTTTAAAACTAAATTGATAGGCAACCTTTCCATCATCTTCCTTTATTTCTCCAAAATTATGTGCTTCTTTGTTAAAAGATATGGCGGCTTGTTTTTGCTGTGCTTCACTAGTGGAAATAAAAGCAAGTACAAATGTCAACATAAATAGAACGATACGTCTCATCATAAGTTATTTTTAGTTACACTCTGATTCGATCAATGGTAATAATTTATTAAAAATTAGCAATTTTTATACCAATTAATCAGCAAATTTAGCAATATTTTTTTTAGATTAACTCCTTAATTTTAGATCGTCTACTTAATAACTAACTTAAAATTGAAAAACTTGTTCATCAGGTCATCTCAAATTGTGTTTTTCCTTCTGCTTTTTGCAGTCCAACCTCTATTTGCTCAATTCCACAGTGGTCATCAAATGGAGTTTGGTAAAAACAGGTTACAGCACAGCAATTTCTTTTGGTCTTTTTATGATTTTGAACGATTCGACGTATACTTTAACCAGGATGGAGAAGCTATAGCACGTTTCACCGGAGAAAATGCGACCAGGCATCTATCAGAACTTGAATCAAAGCTCGATCATCGCCTTGAAAAAGAACTGAAATTAATTGTTTACAACAAATACACCGATTTTAAGCAAAGTAACCTGGGGCTTACTACCGGTAAAACAGCAAATCAGCCTGGAGGTGAAACACAAGTGCGGCACAATAAAATCAGTCTGTTCTTTCAGGGTGATCACCGGGCATATATATACCAGTTGCGACAGCAAATCGCCTGGGCCATCATAGAAGAAATAGTGTATGGACCAAGACTACGAGAAAACCTGGCCAATTCAAGCACTATCAATTTGCCCGATTGGTACATTCAGGGCTTGAGCAGGTACCTTTCGGAAGGCTGGACAAGTGAAAAAGATTATAAGCTTAAATCGATGCTAGAAGATCAACGATTAAAGGACTTCGCTTTCCTCAAGGGTGAAGATGCATTAATTGCAGGCCAGTCCTTTTGGAAGTTTATTGACAAGTCTTTTCAGCGAAATATTCTTCCTGATATCTTAATTCTCACCAGACTAAACAAAAATCCGGATAAAGCCTTTCTTTACGCTACAGGATATAGCCTAAAGGAACTACTAAAACTCTGGAAGGAAGCAGAGCAAAAAAAATATGCAAAATATCCCGACATTATCGAAGAGGCACCAGACAAGACCTCCATTCCTGCCACTAATAACAGTGTACTGTATCATTTCACAAAGCATCCGGAAAATTCCTTTCTGGCATTTGTAGAAAATAAAAGAGGGAAAATCAGGATTAAAATAACCGATGTTCGAACCGGTAAAACACGAAAAATCTACGAACAGGGATACGCCATTCACAAAAGGACAGATCATACCTACCCAGCTCTTTGTTGGCACCCGGAGGCTCCATTGCTAGCTTTTATCACCGAAAAAGAGGGTAAGCTTGTTCTGTATTATTTCAACTATGAGGAAGAAAAGATGAATTCCAGAAATTTTCTCTATTTTGATAAAGTGTTGCAGATGGAATTCTCACCACAAGGGAATAAACTACTCCTGGCAGGTGTTAAAAACGCGCATTCAGATATCTACCTCTATGATATTGCTTCCGGAACGCACGAAGCGCTTACAAATGACCTGGCTGATGATTTCGAAGCAGGGTTTATCGATAACAGGAACATCTTTTTTGTGTCTAATCGATGCAAAGACTCGTTAAATTGTAATTCACAAGAAGATTTCAGGTTTAGAAATAACAATTTATTTACATATAACCTCCTAAGAAACAAAATAAAACAACTGAGCTTCTACCGGCATTCAGACTTGTCTTCCCCTCAAAAGCAAGACGAAAATTATTTTTATCTGAATAATCAAACGGGAGATCAAGCCATTTATAAAGCAAATATAGATAGCAGCATTCTATTGGTAGACACAACTATTCACTATGGATACTTCTTAAATGAACACTTACTTTTCAGAAGTAAATACCATCTTGAAGATTATAACCATAAACCCGAAAGCATAAATGTGTTTGCCTATTCTGCAGATGGTTACTTCTGGCAAACGGTAAAAGAAAAGGATTACAGCAATGCGCTTACAGGCTATCAAAAAGAAATCGAAGAAAAAACAGAAACAGTGGTTGATACAACTGCCTACATAAATGATACCAGCGCTTGGGAGACGGTGGAGAACGATTCCGATATCGACCAATATATCTTTGAAACAGAAAAGCCTTATTTTAATCGCAAATATCCTGAACAAATCCAGCAAAAAGAATCACCGGTAGATCTTTTCCCTCCAAAAGAAATCTATCAGAAAAAATTTTACATCAACCAGGTCGTAAACCAGGTAGATTTTGGATTTCTAAACACTTCCTACCAGGCCTTCTCCGGTGGAGGCGTATACTTTAACCCGGGAATCAATGGACTATTTAAACTGGGCACCAAAGATTTAATGGAAGATTATAAAATAACTGGTGGATTTAGGGTAGCTGCCGATTTAAGCTCTTCCGAATTTTTGGTCAGTTACGAAAATCTAAAATTTAAAAATGATCGGCACTATATTTTTCATTTTCAAAATTTCAGAGAAGACAAACCGGATGAAAAGCGAAAAACAACCTCAACAGAACTCATAGCCATTCGAACCTACCCCCGTTCAGAGGCTGCAGCATGGCAATTAAGTGTAAAAGGCCGCTATGATAGAATTGTGAGTCTTTCTACTTCA
>CAYVSF010000159.1:0-6793 GCA_964453775.1 uncultured Bacteroidales bacterium | reverse complement strand
CAGAGGCGCCCTGGGACATTTCCTGGGAACTTGAACTCATTTGCTGACTTGCTGATGCGATATTATCAGCTCCTGCTAAAATATTAGCAACAATCTCTCGCAAGCGAACTACCATGGCTTGTAATGAATTGGACAACCCGCCAATTTCATCCTTACGTTTAAGAAATTCCTCTTCGATATTAACTGTTAAATTGCCTTTAGACACATTATCGGCAAATTCAACACCTTTTTTAATACCCACAGTAATCGAATTTGTTAACACAAAGGCAAGAATCACACCCAGAATCAGAGCAACAATCAATCCTGAAATCATTACATTACTTGCCCTGCCAAGCATTGAAACAGATTCGTCTGCAATGTTTGTAGTTCCTTCCAGAGCTGCCATAGATGCTTCCCTGGCTCCACTGTTTGCCTCATTAGCAGCAGGCAGCCTTTGGGATTCCAGATCCTTTAGTTCTTGCCAATTAGCAAGATAATTCTCCATAGCCACTTTATAGCTATTTGCCGCATCTTCTGTTTCATCTATAAGCTTTAAGTGCTCATCCAAGTTAGTATATCGCCTTAACACATCAAAGAGCGAAAAAGATTTCTCAAACTCATCAATGGCAGATTTTAATATTTCGGGATCACGCAGAGTCTGTGCCTTAAAATTTGATACCCTGACAGCATTCCCTGCATCAATAATATCATTCACATAGGTGATTTTATTAAGTCTGCTAATTGCAGCCGCACCGGAACGTATTTCATTCTCCATGGCAGCATTTTGATCGGCAAGAAATTCAAAGCAATTTTCCATATACCTCTCTGCCGCCAAATCCATGTTTTCACGGTTAAGTTCAATATTTTCCTCTACCTGCTTTGTTTCGGTAATTAATTCCTCATATTTCGTTATTGCGTTATCAATCGTTTTGGTTGCATCTTCCAACTTTACCAACACCTCAGCATCTTCTGCCAGTGCATAAGCACGATCCAATTCACTTTGAATATTCTGCATATTCGTCATTCCTTTATTATAGAATGATAGATCTCCAGTATAATTGTATGCACGGAATTCAAATATTGCATTTAAGAAGTCACGCTCAATCTGATTTGAAATCTCCAATTCCGGCACATACTCATTGGCCAAATATTCAGAGGTTTTACTAATCTTATTCATATTAAACACGGCAAGGCCACCTAAAAAAATTGCTATGGCTAATAATAAGGTAAATCCTATTGCCAGTTTTTGTCCGATTTTTAAGTTTTTCCAATTCATATTATTCCTTTTTAATTTTGGTTATTCTTTTAGACATTTTCCTTTTCGGTCACATGCTCTTTTAATTCTTCCAGTTCATCCGCAGAGAAGATGGATTCCATATCCAATAGCATAATAAAACGCTCATCCTTCCTTGTCATTCCAAAAATAAACTGAGCCTGATATTTGTTTCCAATACTGGGTTTAGGCTGAATATCTTCTTCTTCCAATTCTATTACTGCAACGACCTCATCAACCAGGGCACCTACGTAAACCTTTTCTCCATCCATTTCTAATTCCATCACTACGATACATGTCTTATCAGTAAACTCAGTATCAGTCATTCCAAACTTTAAACGTGTATCAATAACCGGGAGAACAGTCCCCCTAAGGTTTATGACACCTTTCATATAATCCGGAGCTTTGGGTACCTGGGTAATTCTGGTTAATTCCAGGATGTTAAGCACTTTTGTCACATGAGCGGCAAACTCTTCTTCACCTAACTTAAATGACAAATAAGAATTAATTTTTTCTTGATTTGTTACCATAATGCTATCTTTAAAGATTATTGTTCGAAAATCTAAAATTCTTCTGCTAAATTATGGGCAATACAAATCAATAAACAGGCGGTAACTACCTGAATACAAAAAACAGGCGTTTATACGGAATACAAAAAAAACGGGGAAATCAGCTATAGCTTTAGAAATGGATAAATCAATTTATGCATGTTTTCAACAGAAAAGAAAAAAGCAAGTATTTCCACGTGGTTAAAACTTAATTAACAACAATGGTTTTCTATCATGCAATTTTATAAAGTCCATATTTAACAGCAAAAAGTGCCATACATACGGAGTTGCGACAATTTGTTTTCATTAGTAAATTAGAGCGATGTCCTTCAACAGTTCTTTCGCTTATAAATAGCTTTTCTGCAATTTCACTGTTCGCTAAACCTTCACAAATTAATGTTAATATTTCTCGCTCTCTTCGGGTAACTCTTATGGAAGGAGGGAGTTTTTTAGAAACAAAATTAGCTTGATCCGCAGAAGATATTTCTGCAATTGATCCTATTATGCTCTTTTTCTTATGAATATAAGTTAAAGAACCTGTCAACCGTATTTTAACCAATTCCTGATCATAACGAATGGCTCGAAATTCAAGATCAATTTCTTTCAACAAGCCTTTAAAACAATCAGAAATTGCAGTAATAATCTGATCGATATCATCCTTATATACAATATTCACGATGTTCATCCCAATCAACTCTTTTCTATTATACCCCAGTACCTCACAAAATTTTTTGTTGACATAGGAAAATCGATCATCCTTATATATAAAAACACCCGAAAAGCTCTTCTCCATTAAGGTATTAAACTTCTCATCTGCTAAATTGATCAACTTTTCCTGTTTCTTCAATCTTATTTCAACCAATTGAATAAGTTCCTCATCTTTAATTGGTTTAATCAGGTAATCATCAGCTCCCAAACTCATAACATTCCTGGTTGCAGGATAAGCATTATTAGTGGTAAGAAAAACAAAGGGGATAATAGCAGTGCTATTAATTTGTTGTAAGGTATTAAATACTTCAAAACCATTTAATCCGTTGGTTTCCGTGTCACATAAAATAATATCTGGTGTTTCTGCCAGTGCTTTTTGAACTGCAGTGGCACCATCAAGGCTTGATATTACCGCATATCTATGCTCTTCCAATTTATATTTTAAATCCTCAACTACATTTTTATCCGGATCTACCAGCAAAACCTTTTTCATAAAATCTATGATTGATTCTTCCCCATTGAAAAATTTAAGGAATTTTAAATTGATATTACCTGTCCTAATCTGCTAAACACCTAATTTCAAAAACCCTGTACAATTTTATTCCAAATCTTTCATTAAAGTTAAGAAATAAGAACAAGAATAAACAAAAAGGTGATCCAAATCATTACTACGCTATACTTTTGAAATAAATATTGGTAATCATTATCACCACCAAAACCTATTTTATAACAGAAGTAAAAAATTGGACATCACAAATGCTTTTTGCAATTTCGTAACGGTTTTTAAGCAGAAACAAAACAAACACTGGAGGAATAAAAAATGATTAATAATCTTGAAGAACTATTTAGTACGAGTGCAAAAGGAATGAAGCGCTCGGCAATTCGTGAACTACTTAAACTTACACAACGGCCTGAAGTTATCTCATTTGCTGGAGGATTACCCGCACCGGAATCATTCCCAATCGAGAAGCTAAAAGAAGTGGTGACAGAAGTACTTGATGAAGATGGACCAGGAGCCCTACAATATGGCGCTACTGAGGGTGTAACAGAGCTCAGGGAAATCCTTGTAGACAGGTACAGGAAGCAGGGAATAGACATGAAAACAGACAATTTAGTAGTGATAACCTCATCGCAGCAGGGTCTGGACTTACTGGGGAAAATTTTCATCAATCCCGGTGATAAAATAATCTGCGGCCTCCCTTCCTATTTAGGTGGTCTAAGTGCTTTTAGCACTTACGGAGCCGAGATGCATGGCATAGAGTTCGATGAACATGGAATGCGTGCTGATTTGCTGGAAGAAAAACTGGCATCCATGAAAAATGAAGGGGTACGACCAAAATTCATATACATCATTCCTGATTTTCAGAACCCTGCCGGCATTACCATGCCTAAAGAACGTCGAATGAAAATTCTGGAGATTGCAGAAAAATATGATGTGCTCATCGTGGAAGACAGCCCTTATCGAGAAATCCGATTTGAAGGTAAAGAGCAACCTATGCTTTACCATCTGGACAAAAACGGAAGAGTAATTACACTGGGTACCTTCTCAAAAATATTTGTTCCGGGTTTCAGGTTAGGATGGGTCATGGCAAATGACGATATTATTGATAAACTTGTTATTGCAAAGCAAACCGCAGATTTATGTACACCTACTTTTAATCAAAAAATAGCTGCCCGTTTTATCGCAAAAGGCTATTTCGATGAAAACCTGGAAAAAATTATACAGCAATATCATGAAAAAAGAGACAATATGCTGGATGCATTCAAAGCTTATATGCCTGAAGGTGTTAAGTGGACCGAACCAGAGGGTGGCTTATTCTTGTTCCTAAGTTTGCCCGAGCACATGGATGCTGAAGAACTATTCAAGGTCGCCATTGATAATAATGTAGCATTTGTAATTGGAAAAGTATTCCATTGCGATGGAAGTGGTAAAAACACCATGCGAATCAATTTCTCTTTCATGTCTAAGGAGAAAACAACCGAAGGCGTAAAAAGGCTTGCAGATGCAATCAAAGAAATGATGAAAAAATAAAATCATTTCAATACATGATAAAACTGCCGTAAAAAATTGCGGCAGTTTTTTTATTCAATCTGCTTTGTGCTTAAAAAGATGCTGTTTAAAATTTTCTTAGTACTTTTATAGCATGAACAGCTAATAGGGAATTCCTGCCAGTTATGAAACTTTCTATCATCATTGTTAATTATAATGTAAAATATTTTTTAGAACAGTGCTTGCTTTCTGTAAAAGAAGCGATTAAAGACATTGATGCCGAAGTTATTGTAGTGGACAACAATTCGGTTGATGGATCATCAGCCATGATGAATGATAAATTCCCGGATATAGAATTTATTGAGAACAAGCAGAATGTTGGATTCTCGAAGGCAAACAATCAGGCCATAAAAAAATGTAAAGGAGAATATGTTCTATTGCTAAATCCAGACACGGTAGTTGAGGAAGATAGTTTTAAAAAGTGTATTGAGTTCATGGACCAGCATCCGAAGGCGGGTGCATTAACGGTAAAAATGATTGATGGAAAAGGGAATTTTCTTCCCGAATCCAAAAGAGCCATGCCTACACCGGCCGTGTCTTTTTACAAGATTTTTGGATTCAGCCGGTTATTTCCACGATCTAAAAAGTTTGCGCGCTATCATTTAGGGCACCTTTCAGAGCATGAAATCCAACAGATCGAAATCTTACCTGGTGCGTTTATGTTTATGAGGAAAAGTGCACTGGATAAATCAGGCTTACTGGATGAAAACTTTTTTATGTATGGTGAAGACATTGATTTGTCCTACCGTATCTTACAGGCCGGATATGCAAATTACTATTATCCGGAAACAACAATTATACATTATAAAGGGGAAAGCACAAAAAAAGGAAGCATTAACTATGTGATGCTTTTTTATAAAGCCATGATCATCTTTGCTCAGAAGCACTTTTCAAAAAGACATGCCAAGATCTATTCCACCCTAATTCATTCTGCTATTTATTTTAGGGCATTCCTGGCGATCATCTCACGACTTCTAAAAAAAATAGCCTTACCCTCTCTTGATTTTATAATGATCTACCTCTTTTATTATCTTTTTAAACCAGTTTGGGAAAGCTATAAATTCCATGGCTCAGGAAGTTACCCCGAAGATTTTTTATACCTTGCAGTGCCCTCGTATATCATTTTATGGGTCTTTGGACTTTGGATGAACAGGGGATATGATAAAAACTTTAGCTTTTGGAATATTCTAAAAGGAATATTAACCGGTACAGCGATAATATTGATCGTCTATGCATTACTCCCCGAAAACTATCGTTTTTCCAGAGCACTCATTCTTATAGGAACCTTAGCAGCAATAATCCTGACTGCTTTTAACCGACTGCTGGTACACAAAATAAATTTCCTTCCCCATCAATATATCAA
This sequence comes from uncultured Bacteroidales bacterium, assembly GCA_964453775.1. Taxonomy (GTDB): domain Bacteria; phylum Bacteroidota; class Bacteroidia; order Bacteroidales; family UBA12077; genus CAYVSF01. The sequence goes on along the minus strand of CAYVSF010000159.1, from coordinate 872 downwards.
CTCAAGTCCCCACCGAATTATCATGGCAGGAAAGCAAGACGAAATTGAACGTGTAAAAGATATGCTTCATAAAATAAAAGGCAATTACACCCATGTGGGAAATGTAGCCCCTTCTTCCTGGGAAGGAACAGGCTACCTGGGCACCTTAGAACAGTTAAAAGAGATTGTTAAAATTAACAAAGTTGATGAGGTGATTTTTTGCGCCAGAGATATTCCGTCGCAAGAAATCATTCAATTGATGCTGCAGCTCTCGATTTATGATATTGACTTTAAAATAGCACAACCAGATAGTGTATCTATTATAGGGAGTAATTCCATAGATGATGCCGGAGAATTGTATAGCATTGAAATCAATAGTATTTCTGATAACTCCAACAGAAGGAATAAACGTTTGCTGGATATTCTTACCTCAATATTCGTTCTACTACTTAGCCCTGTATTATTATTGTTGTTAAAAAAATCCTTCCAGTTGCTAAACAATTCAATTCTTGTATTGTTAGCTTGTAAAACTTGGGTAGGATATATTCCCGATGAGGGAGTGATCCCAGGTGATCTGCCCCAAATAAAAAAAGGGGTGTTTTATCCTGTCATTTACCTGCCCAATAATAAACAACAAATAGAGAGGGTAAATCTGGAATATGCAAAGAATTACAGAAGCTATAAAGATCTGCAAATTATCCTTGCTCATCTTCGTAAATTCTTTATTTTTTCCTGACCCCTCTGGTAAATTAACAAACAATACTTAAAATATGGCTAAAGTAGAAATTTTATTACCCGCCATGGGTGAAGGAATTGTTGATGCAACCCTTACAAAATGGCTGGTTCAAAAAGGAGATCAGGTTGAAGAAGATCAATCTATTGCAGAAATTGCA
>CAYVSF010000158.1:0-6839 GCA_964453775.1 uncultured Bacteroidales bacterium | reverse complement strand
TTCCTTTTAAGGTTTGTGCTGCCGATACAGAGTCTGTAGCCATAAACACAGCACCAAAAGCAAAACCACCCAGGAATAGATGTTGGTAGGCCGGAATTTCCATGAAGGGATTCACCGCAAATGCATTCAGCAGGAGGCCCATGACCAGTCCGCCAGCGAAAGTGCTCAGCATAATTCTCCAACTGCCAATTCCCGTAATCAATAGTATAGCAGCACCAATAAGCACTGCCAGCGTGGAAGTCTCACCGATGGAACCCGGAATAAATCCGAAAAACATATCAGCTATACTGGGCAGGTTTTCTATATTTCCGGCTGCTGCCTCTCCAAGTGGGGTTGCTCCCGAATAGCCATCAAGAATTTTATCACCATTCAACATGCCGTGTATCCAAACCTCGTTACCCGACATGTAGGTGGGATAGGCAAAAAACAGGAATGCCCTGGCTGTTAAAGCCGGATTGAGAATGTTCATTCCCGTACCACCAAAAACTTCTTTACCAATAATCACAGCAAAAGCTGTTGCAACAGCCACCATCCAAAGCGGTACATCAACAGGAAGCACCAAAGGAATAAGCATTCCTGAAACCAGGAAGCCTTCATTCACTTCGTGACCGCGTATTTGGGCAAATGCAAATTCAATGGCCAGTCCAACACCATAAGAAACAATGATTATAGGCAATGTTTTCAAAAATCCAAACCAGAAGAGTTCAAGAAGTGTCCCTTCCTGGCCGGTTGCCATATAGTGTTGCTGACCAATATTCCACATTCCGAAAAGCAGAGAGGGAATTAATGCCACTACAACAATAATCATGGTGCGTTTCATATCAATCGCATCTCTGATGTGGGATCCCTTAAATGTTACTTTGTCGGGAACAAAGAGGAAGGTTTCGAAAGCTTCAAATGTGGAATGTAGCTTTTCGAATTTTCCTCCTTTTTCAAAATGTGGTTTTATTTTATCTACAAATTTCCTTAAGGATTTCATGTGTATCTATTTATTATTACTTTCCGTTAGCTCATTTCTTTTCTCATTGTGTCCAATCCCTGGCGCAGGATAGATTGCACCTCAATTTTACTGGTACAAACAAATTCACACAGTGCCATATCTTCTTCTACCAGCTCGTAAATACCCAGTTTTTCCATCCGGTCGATATCTTCAATCAATATAGCTTTAAGTAATTGCTGTGGATAAATATCCATAGGGAATACTTTTTCGTATTCACCAGTCATTACAAACGCTCTTTCACCTCCGTGTAAGTTAGTGTCCAATCTGAATTTTTTGTTGGGCAATAGTTTTGAGAAGAAGGCTCTTGTGGCACTAAACTTCTTAAAACCTGGTGATGCCCACCCAAAGAGTTCGTAATAATTTCCTTCGGGAATAATCGTCACCTGGTTGTCGTAAAATCCATTGAAACCATTGCTGGCAATTTTCTTTCCTGTAAGAACATTCCCGCTGATGTAGCGTAGTGTTCCATCTTCGGTATTGTTCTCTACCAGGTTTTCAATGCTGGCACCCTGAAGAATGATAGGGTAATAGGCCTTTTTGACTTCAGATCCTGTTAGAGCAATTATTTTTGTTGCATCGTAAATGCCTTTATCAAAGAACCTTCCAAGCATAATAATATGCTGTGGGTCAATTGTCCACACAACTTCACCTTTGTTCACCGGGTCCAGCTTGTTCATTTGGATCCCAACATTTCCTGCAGGATGAGGCCCTTTAAATTTATTAATTTGAACGCCTTTTGCCTTTTTAATTACATCACAAGCGGGATAATCAGCATTTATATTAAGATGAATTTTACCATCGGTTAATTTGCTTAGCGCATCCAAGCCCGTTTGAAAGTGATTTTTTCCTTCTTTTAGGATAAAATCCAGGTCGGGGGCAAGTGGTGCACTATCAAAAGCAGAAATAAAGATGGCCTTTGGGATGTCTTCGGGATTTGCAATTACTCCGTAAGGCCTTTGTATTAGCGTTGGCCATAAACCGCTTCTTAACATCAGCTGCACTATTTCTTCTCTTTGTAGCTCTTTGGGTGGTTTAACATCGAACTTCTCATATTCGATTTCTGCATCACTTTTAACAACGACCTCCAGGATTTTTCTCCTTTCTCCACGATTTACCGATACGACCTCTCCGCTTATGGGGGTTGTAAATTGGACATCCGGCTGAAATTTATCATAAAAGAGCGGACTTCCTGCTTTTACGCGATCCCCTTGTTTAGCGACCAACTTTGGTCGAATACCTTCAAAGTCGATGGGTTTTACAGCGTAATAATCAGAAGGTTGGGCTCTTTTTAAAATCTTTTCTGCCTTTCCTTTTAATTTAATATCAAGTCCTTTCCGGATTTTAATAACTTCTGACATTGCTTCTTTTGTTAATTTTAAACAAAAATAATGAAAAAATATAAAGATTTATATACATCCATTTTTGTCTTGTTGTTACAACTTCTGATTTTAAAAAATGTTTGTTAAAATGTGAAATAATTAACAGATATTTATTCAACGAACTAATAATCAATTCATTTTCATCCATTCTGACTCAGTGATTGCAATTTTTTTAAATCTTTAATATATAAACCATCAGTACTCTTATCATCTACAATTCCACTTTTTTGCATGTCTTTTAAGGTACGTACAAAACTCATAGTGGACATGCCTGTGAATTCTGCCAGTTCTTTTCTGGATAGCGGCAGACTAAATTTCTCCGATTTAAAAACATGCTCAGAAAGATATAGAAGAGCGTCAGCTACTCTGCCATGCATTTGTTTTTGCGAGATACTCACCATTTTTGTGTAGAACATTTGGTTTTGGTGATTGATGGTTTTGACAACCTGTGCAGCAAATTCACCGTTTTTCTTCACCAGATCCTCTATAACATTCCGGTCAATTGTGCAAATATTCGCATCTGTCAGCGCCGATACCGAAAACTGACTGATATTATCACCATACAATGCCGATAGGCCTATTAGCTCACCAGGAGGTATGATATCAAGAATAATATCGCTTGTTTTATCGGTCTCTTTGTATAATTTGGCATATCCATCCTTTAAAAAAAGAATATGCGAAATAAAAGTGCCCTGCTTATTAATAATTTCTCCTTTTCTGTAATGAACTTGTGCTTTATGAGCAGTTGTTAGATTGAGCTCTTCAAGGTCGAGCTTCTCAAAACAGGAGGATTTGTTTTTGCAGACTACGCATGTAATTTGTTTACTATCAATCATAACTTACGGCGTACAAATATAAAAATAATTTATAATAAATATATATCTATTTATGATTATAAATATATCTATTCAAAAGGATATATATTTTGTCAAAAAAGCTTTTCTACAATATACAAAATTGTCCTTAATATTATCGATATTACAAGTAGATTTGTTGCATTCATAAAGTAATATATTTATATGTTTATATAATTAAAGGTATATGCGAATAAAGAATACGTTTGTCCTTTTTGTGATACTGTTCCTTTTCTGGATACTAATTAATAATGCTTTCCAGGGAACCCAATTGTTAATAGGAGCAGGAATTTCACTTGTTCTTGCATTGTTGTTCTGTCGTAATTGTAATGTTTTTAACGATCTTAAGCTTTCACCCAAAGCGATTTTTAATTCTTTCATTTATCTATTTATTTTCAGTTTTGAATTGGTCAAATCGAATTTGGACGTTGCACGCAGGGTAATCACGCCCTCTTTGCCTATACAGCCTGCAATTGTTCGCGCCAAGACGAAATTGAAATCTCCAATGGGAAGGCTTATACTCGCTAATTCAATTACCCTTACTCCCGGAACGCTTACAGTAGATATTGAAGGTGATACGCTTTACATCCACTGGATTGATGCAAAAACTGCTGACATGGGATCAGCAACAGATAAAATTGTAAGAAAATTTGAAAAATACCTGGAGGTGATTTATGGTTAAGATACTGCTGCTTTTATCCGCCTTGCTTATACTGCTAGCTGTAATTTTTGCAGTCATAAGGTTTATTAAGGGCCCCTCGGTACCCGATAGGCTTATTGCCTTTGATGTGATGACAATTGCTACCCTGGCATTTATTGCTTTGCTTGCACGTTATGCAGAAAGAATAATCTACCTGGATGTGGCCATTGTATATGGATTATTAAGTTTTCTCGGGGTAATTATTGTTGCCCGTTACCTGGAAAAAGGACTATAATTATGAATGAAATAGGCGCTATTATATTGTTTATCGGTTCGGTGTTCCTGTTTTTGGGAGCGCTGGGACTACTGCGAATGCCTGATGTGTATAACCGCATACAGGCCGGTACAAAAGCTTCAACTCTGGGAACTCTGTTAAGTTTGCTTGGTATCCTGTTGCTAATGCCAGGCTGGTGGGGAAAATTAATCATTCTGATGATTTTTATCGTCATTACCAACCCGGTTTCCTCCCATGTGTTGGCTCGTGCTGCTCATAAGATGGATATCGAAAAGTCGAATCGTACCCGTTTCGACCATTATGCCGAGGATAAAGAATCAGAAAAAAAATAAGACTATGCTAACATTGATATTTGCTCTTGTACTGTCGCTTATCGTTATCGTACTTGGTATAGTGGCCGTGCAACATCCAAAGGTTTCAGTGGCGATTATTGCTGCAGGTGTAGTGAGTTTGTTCGCTTCAGTGATGTACCTGCTTCTTGCAGCACCGGATGTTGCCATGACAGAAGCTGCAATTGGCAGCGGTTTATCAACGATTATTTTCTTTTATGTATTGAATAAAATCAGAAGACAGGATGGTTAAAAAAATAATAATACTGGTGGTATTACTTGTTCTGGCAATGATGTTTTGGAATATGTTTTCCGGAATACCTGTGCAAAATGTTTTGCCTGAGGTTTCAGAATACTACGCAAAGAACGAACCTGCAGAAGTGGGTGCTGCAAACCTTGTTACTGCAGTAGTGGTAACTTACAGGGGGCTGGATACCCTTGGCGAGGTGAGTATACTTTTCTTATCTGCAGCTATCGTTGGGCTGCTTCTGGGTTTTCAATCGAAAACAGAAAAGCGGAAACTAAGAAAGACAAGCGAGCTGTTGCTTACCGCTGCAAAAATATTGACACCCGTAATCGTGATGTTAGGTGTTTATGTATTTATTAATGGACATCTGACTCCGGGAGGTGGTTTCCAGGGTGGAGCCATTATTGCAGCCGCATTAGTATTGGCCCTTATGGCTGATCCTTTACGCAAAATCAGTCATGGTTTTATCTCTTTTGTGGAATCAACCAGTGGTTTTATATTCGTTTTTATTGGTATTCTGGGGATTTTCCTGGCAGGAGGATTTCTCGATAACAGTATCTTACCACTGGGAGAGTTTGGTGCTATTCTTAGTGCCGGAGCTATACCCATAATCTACAGTTTTATTGGATTGAAGGTTGGAGCTGAATTGTCTTCAATTGTTAGTAACATGCAGGAAGCTCAAAATATTACTGAATATGAATAATATACAACTGGAATGGATTACCATGGCAGCCGGTATCGCGTTGGTGTTTATCGGGCTGTGGGGAATTCTTACGCAGAAATCGATTTTAAAAATAATTGTGGGATTTTCCCTCTTCGATACGGGTACACATGTTATCCTGGTGAGTATTGGATACATTAAAAATCGTACAGCGCCTATACTGGATGAAGCAGTAGATGCAAGTCAGGCTGCCAGTCAGGTGGTGGATCCTGTTCCACAGGCCCTGGTACTTACTGCAATTGTTATCGGATTGGGAATTACAGCTCTGATGCTGTCTTTTGCCCTGCAATTGAAAAAGAAAAATCAGTCATTGGAAATTTCTAATTTGAAAGATTTAAAATGGTAGCACCAATATATTTAATCGCCGTACCCCTGACAGTCGCTTTTTTGTCAGGTTTTCTAAGGAAGTCGAATACTGCCATTCCTTCCCTGCTTTTTATGGCCACTTTGCTTTTTCTGGCAATTGTGCCGGGAACATGGTTGTGGAGTTTTTGGACACAACAGGCAGAAGCGCAACAGATTTTTACTGCAGGCTTTGAACCGCCTGTTTCAATAAACCTTCAGTTTGGGATGGCTGAAGCTGTTTTTGTAATGCTCATAAATACGGCGGCTTTGCTCGCCGGTTACTACCTATACCGGGAGATCAGGGAAAAAGGTATTTCCATGCAAATTGTATTCCTCCTGCTTATTGTGGGGCTGGATGTGGTGGTTATGACAAGAGACCTTTTTAACCTCTTTGTTTTTTTCGAGATAGGAACCATTGCGATGGCAGGTTTGATCATGCTTAGCAAGACCCATTTGAATGCGCAGGCAGGTCTTAAATACCTGATAGCAACCGCCGTAATTAGCGGATTGTTGCTTATAGGTGTTGCTGTTATATATGCCTATGGCCGTTCGCTAAATATTGATGTGCTCTCACAAAATATAACCGGAATTGCTAAAGGTGGAGTCATTGGATTATTCTTTATTCTCATGGCCATTATTCTCGAATTAAAGCCATTCCCTGCCAACGGATGGGCACTTGATGTGTACCAGGCTGCACCGGCAGGTATCGGAGGACTTCTGAGTGCTGCTCCGGCGACTGCCTCGCTTTTCGTTCTTTATAAACTTATGCCTTTAGAAAATACTTATTGGGCGCATATCATAGCGATTTTGGGGATAATTACTTTTGTAGGTTCAAATTTACTGGCCCTGCGACAGGATAACAGCAAACGTCTCCTTGGCTATTCTTCCATAGCCCAGATTGGTCTGGTGATGACCGTTTTAGGGCTGGTTCCGGTATTACAGGAGAAAACCTTACGCGTGGGATTGGCTATTCTGGTTACCCATTTTCTTGCCAAACAGGGGCTTTTCTGGTTGCGTGGAATGATAGAT
>CAYVSF010000157.1:4064-6867 GCA_964453775.1 uncultured Bacteroidales bacterium | reverse complement strand
ATCAGAATTGGAAAAAGAAATCTACCAGGAATATGCCAATGAAGTCGTTTCAGCTGTAGAAGTTGCCAAACAGTTTCAGTCCGGAGGTCCTGGAAGCAGTCCGGCAGGTACCAGCGTTGATTTGGAAAGCGCAGCGTACGTGCCCATGCCTGATGGCAGTTACAAGCTGAGGATTCAGCTGGATAGTGGAAACAGCAAAACCATCTATTTCAATTTTTAAAAAAGCAGCGTGATGAAAAAATACATAGTAATACTAGTAACCTTATTGATCAGTTTTTCAACTTTTGCTCAAGACCAAAAGCCATTTATGCTTTATTCCAAGGTAGATGACGGGAAGGTTTACCTGAAAATTCAGGCTTTGGAAACAGAGTACTGGTACCTGGGTAAAGAGAAGGGATACCTTGTTGAAAGGAAGAACCTTAACAACGACCAGGGTTATAAAGTGCTTAACGATAACCCGGTTTTGCCTTTAGGTGCAGAGGAAATGGAGGATTTAGGTAATGAAGATCGCTATTTGTCTGAACTCAAAGCCATTCTCTATGATCTGGAGACTGGTGTAGAGCCTGGTCGTACCGATTTCAATTCGCTCGAAGAGAAAGAACAGGAGATTAAAGGACGTATGTTTTTGCATTTTTACCTCTCCTGCATGTCCGAAACGACTAGCAGGGCTTCGGGATTGCAGTACATCGATGAATCGGCAGATGCGAATGAGGAGTACATCTATCGGGTTCGCCTGGCCGATAATTCAAATGTTTCTGTAGAGAAGGAAGTAAATACATTTACAGAAAGCCTGTTTCCTTTGCCAGAGCTTACTACACAAGGGTTGGACAAAACTGTTCGTATGAACTGGCTTCACAAGACTTTTCAGGACAGATACATTGCCTACAGAGTTGAAAAATCTACCGACAAAGAGAACTGGCAATACCTGGGTGAATCTCCAATTGTTTATAATAAAGGTGTCTCTGACGGGCCGGAAGATTTAGATCCGGGATATATTTATGAAGGAGATAGCCTGAAGGAGAATTATACGACCTACTTTTACAGGTTGATTGCGCTCGATTTTTTCGGTTCACAACGAGGTCCGGGAGAAGCGCAGGCTGTAAAGGGACGTGATCTGGGCGTGCCTGCACAACCACAAAATGTAAAGGCCGATTACCAGGAAGATGGGAGAGTTTTTGTTCGCTGGGAATATCCGCAGGCTTCAGAAGTGCCTGATTTAGACGGTTTCCATGTGGGAGTAGCGGATCATCCTCAAGGGCCTTTTCGACCTGTGAATAATAAAATAGTTCCAGCTGGAGAACGGAGTTATATCCATGCATCTCCCAGGGTAGACGGAAAGAATTTTTACGTCGTTACCGCACTTGATACAGCAGGCAACTACCAACATTCATTAACAGCTTACACCGTAATCCCGGATAGCACACCACCGGCGATTCCTGTTCACTTGGCAGGGAAAGCCGACACAAATGGTGTCATTACCATACGCTGGAAGATGGGTGCAGAAAGTGATTTGCTAGGTTATCGTGTTTACAGGGCCAACACCATCGATCATGAGTATCTGCAATTGACAAGTCAAGCTTTGGCCGATACTGTTTACAGGGATACCATTACGCTAAAGACACTGACAAAAAATGTGTACTATAAGGTAGTGGCCGTGGATAATAATTTCAATCATTCAGGATTTTCAGAAGCCCTAACGATTGATCGTCCTGACATTATTCCACCCGTTTCGCCTGATATCAGACTGGTAAGCAAGGAACAGAATAAAGTCAAAATAAGATGGGTACCAAGCAGCAGTCGAGATGCAAAAGAGAGCATCCTTTTGAGAAATACGGGTAGCGAATGGAATACCGTAGGCAGTTTCAATCTATCCACGAACAGCTATACGGATAACCCTCAGTTGGAAGATGGAACTGTACGATATGCTTTACTTGCAAAAGATGCATCCGGACTTTATTCCGACACTTCGGATATTCGAGCAATACGTTTTATCAAATTTTACCAGGTGGATGCTGTGGAAGAACTACAAGCTTCTTACGATGAAGAAGAAGAGCAGGTAGAATTGCAGTGGGAATATCCCGGGGATGAAGGCTACTTTATTATCTATCGTGGAAGTTCTAATGAGGGCTTGAAAATGTATGAAACAGCCAGTCTTGAAAATAAAGGATTTGCCGATAAGCGCATATTGAAAGGGAATAGCTATAAATACGCTGTGCAGGTAAAAAGAAAAGACGGGAAAACCAGTCCCTTAAGTGAGAATATAAGTATTGCAATAGAAGGAGAATAACATGAGACGTTTTGTTTTATTGGGAATGGCAGTTTTAATAAGTGGATTCTCCAAGGGTCAGAATTTAAACCAGGTGGGAGAGGGCAAAGCTGTCGATTTATCCGGTTCTTTATCATTGAGAACCGGATATTACAATACCAGTTTATCCTACAACCGGCAGGAACCTAATGCTTACAGTCTTTCGGGGAGTGCCGTGCTTTCCCTTTACGACTGGAGGATTCCGTTTACGATTAGTTATGCCAATGAGCAATTTAATTCCAACAATCCCTTTCAACATTTTGGGATATCCCCACGCTATAAGTGGATAAAAATGCATTTGGGATATTCCAGTATGTCTTTTTCTCCTTACACTTTAAATAACCATACTTTTTTGGGAGGTGGCATAGAGCTGACTCCCGGTAAGTTCAGGTTTGGTGCCATGTATGGACGCTTGCGTGAAAAGCAAACAGTTCTGAAGGACAAATATTTAAGCTTCCAACAACCTGCTTATAAGCGCATGGGGTATGGAATTAAACT
>CAYVSF010000157.1:0-4054 GCA_964453775.1 uncultured Bacteroidales bacterium | reverse complement strand
TATTTTGATGTCATGTTATTTAAGGCCGGCGATGATACTACTTCACTTACGGCCACAGACAGCCTGTCGGTTTTACCATCGGAAAATCTGGTTATTGGTGTATCTTCGCGTGTGCAGCTTTTAAAAAATTTAAGTTGGGAACTTCATCTCGCAGGTAGTGCCTTTAGCAGAAATACCCATACCCAAAAGATTGCAGCAGGGAATATTGACCTGCCCTCCATGTTAACTTCGTTGTTTCAGCCACGTCTTTCCAGTCGGGTGAACTATGCAGGACATACGTCTTTAAATTTGCAGTTTAAGCATTTTGGAATACGGGGAATGTATAAAAGGGTACAACCCGGATATAAATCACTGGGCTTATACTATATCAGCAATGATGTAGAGCAATATACCATAGCACCCTCGTTCAGATTGTTTAAGGGACTATTAAGTTTATCCGCCTCTCTGGGCTTGGAAAGAGATAATTTGTTGGATAATAAAGCAGTACGAACCAATCGGTTTATCGGATCAGCCAATTTAAACTGGAGCACAAAAGGCCCTTTTGGTCTGAGTGCGCAATACTCCAATTACCAGTTGAACCAAAATCCTGCTTTGCTGGAGTTGAACGACACGACCAAGGTTGCTATGGTAAATAGTAATTTGTCTTTGATTCCACGCCTGGTTTTTCGAAATGATAAACTTACCAATCAGTTCACTCTATTCTTAAGCAGTCAGGCACTCAATGATAATAATGATTTTACTGCAGACCAGACCGAAACAAACACATTAACCGGAAACTTCAACTATATTTTCAGGAATAACGAGAAGAATTATAATTTGAAGGCTGGTATGAATATGACCCAGGTAAATACGCCGGTGAATGAGATTATGCGTTACGGGTTTCGCCTGGGAGGAGGAAAAGCCTTCTTTGAAGAGACTTTACGTACAAATATACGACTCGATTACAGTCTTCAGGAGCTGGATAATTCTGATGCGGGCTATGTTCTGGGCTTCTATTTTAATAGCAGCTACAGGCTTGCATCCGGACATGCTTTGACTTTTATGCTTAAGCTTACAAAGAATGAAACGGCCAATATGAGCTTTGCGGAAAATATGGCCAGTTTAAGGTATTCGTACAACTTCTGAAATGGTAAACAGAAACGGACGGCTTCTTAGCTTTTCGGTTATTATGATTGATCATTCCCCAACCAAAAAGCTAAATGAACTGCCGTTTCTGTGATCAAAAGCAGGAAACTTTATTGTGCACTCAACTATAACTTGCAAACTGTAAATGCATTCCTTACCTTAGCAAATGCAGAAGTTGAAAATAGCGAGACTTAGTAAATCCTGGCTGCAGGCTGAATATAAGCCAATAAGAAACTATGTAACTGATTAAAATCTATTTCTTTGACTAATAATTCTATCACTCACGGGTTTAAAGAAGAGTTTGCCCGCTTATTTTTGATAAGTTTTGGGGTGTTTCTTTTTATCTTGTTTTTCCAGCCCTTTCCCCTTGAAACGCTTGATTATAACAGTCGCTTGCTGTATGTAGCCGGTTTTGGTGGAATAACTTTTTTCTGTTCAGGACTTGTTCTAATCCTTCTTCCCTTAGTTTTTTCAAAGTGGTTAAAAGCCAGTGAGTGGGAAGCGGGTCCCCCTTTTATTCTGAGTGTCATGTTATTTGTCGTGTCTTCCACAGCATTTGCTTTTTATATCAGGTATGTGGGTAATAACCCCTTAACGCTTTACATTGTTTTTAAAATGGTTTTGGTATGTCTCTTACCCATTTTTATTTTGGTTATCATGTATAAGAATAAAACCCTGGAGCATATTATACTTCACTTGCGGGAGCAGAATTCGTTATATTATAACAAAATTCAGGAGTTTGAAAGGCTTGGAGGAGAAAATGAAGTGGACATATATTCTCACAATCGTGCTGAAAGATTATATGTGAAGTACAAACAAATTATCTGGATAAAATCCTCTGACAATTATGCAGAAATTTATTATTTAACAGAGGAGGGAGGGTTTGAGAAAAAAGTCCTCCGAAATACATTAAAGGATATTGAGTCTCAGCTTACAGCAGATAGAGATATCATCCGTTGCCATCGAACGGCTTTAATTAATAGTCGTTATGTTGAAAAAATTGTAAAAAATTATAGTGGCTATGCCCTTAGAGTTAAATATTTAGAAGAAAAAGTTCCAGTTTCCAGATCATACCTTCCTCTTATTAAGGATGCCATGCAGGATAACAAATAGCATGTATTTCGCCACAATATTTCGGTAATTCACCACATATTTGGGCTATTCCTCCCAGTTTAGATGTCAATCAGACCTTATTGTTTTAAAGGGCCCCTATTGAAAGTATCTTGCATATAAATCAACTATTAAAAACACAAAACATGAAAAATTTTGTCGACAACTACTGCGAATTTCCTACTGCATTAAGACGGCCCATGTGGCGAATTTGGCACAAACTACTCATACGTTTTGATAAAGATGTTAGTGCTAACTTTATGAATTATGGTTACGCCGGGCTTAATGGAGACGATGCCATTGAACTGGATCATAAAGATGAGATAAACCGTTATTGCATTCAACTTTATGATCATGTGGTACGCCCGGTTTCTTTAAAAGATAAAAAAGTGATTGAGGTAGGATCCGGTCGTGGTGGAGGAGCTGATTATATTGCAAGATATTTTCAACCTCAAAATTATACAGCGGTGGATATTTCTTCCAGTGTGATTAACTTTTGTAATCGTTTCTATAATGTTCCCGGTCTTAGCTTTAAACAGGGCATTGCTGAAAAGATACCCGTAGAAAATAATAGTCATGATGCGCTTGTAAATGTGGAATCAGCCAGATGCTACAGTGATGTGGAGATTTTTTTCAATGAAGTTCATCGCGTGTTAAAGGATGATGGTCATTTTTTATTTGCTGATATGATAGAAAAAGAAAAAGTGAATGAAATAAGGCAGAAGTTGCAGCGATGTGGTTTTAAAATCAATACAGAAACCAATATTACACCTAATGTGGCAAAAGGTCTTGAACTGGATACCCAGAGAAGGGAGAAATTAATAGATAAAAAGGTTCCGGGCGGCCTTCGCAATTATTTTAAAAAGTTTGCAGGAACCAAAGGTACCAATCGTTTCGAGTCGTTTCGAAATGGAACCTTTGAATACTGGAGTTTTGTGTTAACCAAGAATTAGTTTTTACAATCCGGGCCATGTCCCGGATTGTTTTTATATGAAAAATTATAAGGTATGAAAACTCAGCAAGTTCAGTATTCTCAGGATGATAAGCCTGAGTTTATGTTAGACTTAAGAAAGAAGGTACAGGAGTTTTTTGAACTTCGGGGAGAATCAGAGCAGGGTAATATTAATTTATTCCTACAGACATCTTTTATGTTTGCCATGTATGTGATCCCTTATTTGTTGATGATGCTGGGATTGATAGAAACCCTTAGTGCTGCTTTAATTTGTTGGGTTTTAATGGGCTTTGGTATGGCCGGAATCGGTATGGTAACAATGCATGATGCCAACCATCAGGCGTTTTCATCAAATCACAAAACAAATTATTGGTTGAGCAAGAGCTTGTATTTGCTTGGTGGTTTTCCACCTAACTGGAGGTATCAGCACAATACCATGCATCATGGGTATCCTAACATTGATGGAATGGACGAAGATATTGCTCCTGTTGGGATACTGAGGCTGAGTCCACATAAGCCTTTGAGAAAAATTCATCGTTTCCAATATATTTATGCCTGGTTTCTTTATGGATTAATGACTTTCTCATGGGTATTCATGAAAGACTACAAGCAACTTAATGCTTATCGAAAGAGGAATGTTGTGCTTAGCAGCAATAAAAGCTATGCGTATTTATTTACCGATTTGATTGTAACAAAGCTTGTTTATTACTTTGCCTTAATTGTTCTTCCCATATTGGTTCTCCCATTTGCCTGGTACTGGACAATTCTTTTTTTCCTTGTCATGCACTTCATTGCGGGGCTTATCCTGGGAGTTATTTTTCAGACAGCTCATGTAGTTGATACTTCCATTTATCCATTGCCTGATGA
>CAYVSF010000156.1:0-6875 GCA_964453775.1 uncultured Bacteroidales bacterium | reverse complement strand
GCCAAAATATTTGAGTTTTTCGATAAAAATTACAAACAGCATATTTTTGAACACATTATACTCTCTCCTTTTAGCACGCGTGATTATTTCATCAACCTCATTGACTATGAAATCAAAAATGCAAAAGAGGGAAAAAGAGCAGGGATGATAATCAAGCTCAACAGTTTAGTCGATGAAACCATGATAAACAAGCTGTATGAGGCAAGCCAGGCCGGAGTGCAGATAAAACTTATTGTTCGGGGAATTTGTTCCATCAAGCCCGGAATTAAAGGACTGAGCGAAAATATTTCAGCAATAAGCATAGTAGACAAATTTCTGGAGCATTCACGTATCCTTTACTTCTACCATGGAGGAAAAGATTTGATGTTTATCAGCTCGGCAGATTGGATGGTTCGGAACCTGGACAACCGAATAGAGGTTACTGCTCCTGTTTACGATCCTGAAGTAAAAAAAGAACTGAAGCAGATGCTAAAAATTCAGCTGAAGGATAATGTAAAAGCCAGGATTCTCGACAGCCAGTTAAAGAATACGCATGTTACCAATGATAAAAAACCAACAAGGGCACAGGAAGCCTATTATCATTATTTAAGAAGACGATACCATAAGAAGAAAAATGATTCCTGATAGAATAATGGAGAGATGAAAACACCTCTCCATTATTTATTCTTATTCTTTCAACCAATCCGGATGCTGTTCATCAAAATCCGTATTCTCCTGGTAAACCTTAGCCATTTTTAATATTTTCCCCTCGTCATACAAATTCCCCAGGAAGCTTATACTTGTAGGACGACCCTTTTTGTCAAATCCATTTGGAATGACCAAACAGGGTTGTCCGGTTAGATTCGTCATTAGCAATTGATTTCCTCCGAAGCTGGGTGCAATAATTACATCATAATCGCTAAAAAGCGCATGCACCTGTTCCTGAAGCTTAGTGCGCAACCTGCTGGCCTGAATATACTCAACCGCCGGGACAAACCTGGCTTTCCTAAAAATATTGGGCCAGGCATAGCGATGCTGCTGCGCCAGCTCATCATCTGCATTTGTAAGGGTAAGCTGATTAAAAGCAGCGGCTGCCTCAGCTTCAAGAATGATGCCCATTGCATTTACAGGAATCTCGTCAGGGAGGCTAATGGCTTCCATTTGAACGCCCAATTCCTGTAGATTTTTCAGGGTGAGGCTATCCTGTTCATGTCCACGATAGTTGTTTTCAAACAGATCTTTCAAATAGGCCACTTTGTATGAGCTGATATCATCGGAATCATCATATACGAATGGTGCCTCAACAGTAAACGGGTCTTTTTCATCTTTTCCATTAATTACATTAAAGACGAGCAAACAGTCTTCGGCAGAACGGCAGATAGGGCCAATCTTGTCCATGGTCCAGCTAAGTGCCATTGCTCCATGCCGGCTTACCCGACCGAATGTGGGCCTTAAACCACTTACACCACAACGCGTAGCTGGCGACACGATGGACCCCCAGGTTTCCGTACCAATCGAAAAACCAACCAGTCCGGCTGAGGTAGCCGAAGCGCTTCCGGCAGACGAGCCGCTGGATCCCTGTTCCAGATCCCAGGGATTTTTGGTAACTCCATCAAACCAAACATCTCCCATAGCGAGGGCTCCCAATGTCAATTTACCAAGAAGTACAGCACCTGCTTCTTCTAATTTTTTTACGACGGTAGCCGTTTCATCAATGACCTGCTCTTTGTAAGCACCGGCTCCCCAAGTGGTTTTGTAGCCGGGAACCGCAAGCAAATCTTTTACTCCATAAGGAATTCCGTGCAAGGGGCCACGATATTCGCCCCGGGCAATTTCAGCGTCTGCCTTCTTCGCCTGCTCAAGTGCCAGATCCTTTGTTAGTGTAACCAGGCATTCAAGGGTATCGGCGTAATTCTCGAGGCGATTGAGATAAATATTGGTTAATTCAACACTTGTAATCTGTCTTGTGCGAATAAGCACTGAGAGCTTACTTACGGGAAGAAATGCAATATCAGAAATTTTAGAAGGTCTTACGAAATTCTTTGGTGCCATCCATTTCACATTATATTCCTCATAAGGCATTTCAAAACCTACCGGACGGGGATCGAAAACCAGGCTGGGCGGAACTGCATTGTTTATTTCTGCCTGGCGGATGCTTTGAAAACTTTTTCGCTGGTTATCAACATCCAATAGAATAGAATCGAGTTCAGACTGAGTAAACTCCAGTCCCAAAATTTTCTGTGTGTTTTCCAATTGCTTCTTTTCATCGGAATTGCCAGAGCAGGATGCAAAAAACAAAACCAGCAAAAAAGAAACAATTGTAAGGCTAATTTGTCGTATCATATGAAAGAATTTAGGGATTAATAGTTCTTCAAGATAATAAATTTCAGGAAAATCTTTATATTTACTCTGATCCAATATTATCGGAAAGGGTTTAAACACGCAGGAATTTATAAATTAAGTAACATAAAAACAAAATGAGCGAAGATAATTTAATATTGCTGTATACAGGCTCTAATATAAGTGCTGGTTTTCTCAAAGAAATGCTTGAAGAAAAAGGCATAGGAGCCATGGTTAGAAACGATATGAAATCAGGACTGGCGGCAGGATTTGCCGCAGCACCGCAGGAATCGGCTGCCCGATTATTCGTGGCTAAAAAGGATGAAGAAGCCGCAAAAGTGGTATTGAAAGACTTTAAAAAGAAAGAAGGTTGATCTTATTTATCAGGGCAGTGCAATATCCCTGTAATTCATATTCGAGAAGCTGCGGATGCTTTTAAAACCGATTGATTTTAAGAGCTCTATGGCATCATTAAAATACTGCCCCACGTTTTTAGCCTGGTGGGCATCAGAACCTAAACTAACAGGAACACCCATTTCATGCACCATGGCTAAAATCTCTTTAGAAGGGTAAAAATCCCGGCATGGCTTATTAATTCCATTGGTATTTAATTCGATGCAGACATTTTTATCGGCAGCGCGTTTCAAACATCTGATGATGTATTCATCCTGGTTGTTTTTCGGGTAGTATCCAAATTTCTTGGGCAGATCAAAATGAGCAATGGTTTTAAAAAGGTTAGAGTCAATTGCTTCTTCCACCAATTTATAATAAGCCCTGTAAACCTGGTCCAAATCGAGATAAGGATATAATTTGGTGGAAGTGTCAAAATTCCAGTTTCCAATGTAATGCACCGAACCAATGGCATAATCCAGTGGCAGGAAGTTCAACATTTCTTTTATTTCTTCTTCTTTGCCGGGAACATAATCCACCTCGGCACCAAAGCGAATTTTTAATGGCCCCTGGTAGCTTTTAAGAAAACTTTGAAGCTGTTCGCTCATGACTGAAATGTCCTCTGCTGGAATCGCCCATTTGGGATAATGCAAGCAAAGATGATCGGAAAAACCGATTTCTTTCAGGCCCTTTTCTTCAGCCTTTTCAGCAAATTGCTGATATGAACCTCTCCCATCGGAAAAGCCGGTATGCATATGGTAATCGTACATAGATTCAGTTAACTATAGATAAGCTGCAATTTACGAAACACATTTCTAAAAACAAGATATAAGGTTAAGCCTAGAGGCAAAGACAGCAAAGCCCAGATTAGCAAGGCCCACAAATTTGCCAGACCAAATAATTTAAGGCCCATAAGCCAGTCCGATTTAAAAACTGTAATAATTTCGCCAATAGTTTGGGGAACTTCCGGCCCGGAAGTCAGGCTTTGTCCAAAAGATAAAAGTGGAATGAATAACACCAATTGCAGGGGATAAACCAGGTAATTCACCATTTGGATAGAAACCGGATTGATTCGGAAAACAACAGCTAAACCCGCACATAAAATAGTAGTGACACCCAATACAGGAATAATGCCAATGGTAGCACCCAAAGCAAGGGAAAGAGCAAGTTTTTCAGGTGAGATGCCCATTTTAAGGAAATCAATAAAAGGTTGAATGACTTTATTTTTAATGAAGGTTTTCATTCCTTTTCTTTTTGCTTGTGAAAGTTCACCATAAGTTTTTGGATAGTTGTTTGCTAAATATTAAAGATGCATAAATTGTAAGTTAAACAAGTTGCAAAAAAAGAGCGCTGTGTACCAACGCTCTTTTGATATAGAAAAACAAAAATTATTGTTAATCTTTATAATCTTCCAGACTTTCCATTAATTTCTTTCTGGTAAAGAAAATACGGCTTTTCACAGTACCAATCTTAAGATCCAACTTATCTGCAATCTCCTTGTATTTAAAACCAGAAAGAAACATTTTAAAGGGCTGTTTAAAATCATCCGGCAGATTCTCGATTTGCTTATTAATTTCCATTATGGAATACTCACTATCAGGTCCGGTAATCGAATTTTCCTTGGTAAGATTAAGGAAATAGCTATTTTTTGTTGCATCATTATGCGTATTTTCCTTCTGCTTTTTCCGATACTGGTTAATGAATGTATTCTTCATAATGGTGAAAGCCCATGCTTTCAGGTTTGAATAACCCACAAACTTATCTCTGTGGCTTAAAGCTTTCAAATAAGTTTCCTGAAGAAGATCTTTTGCTTCTTCCGGATTAGAAGTTAAACTTAGTGCAAATCTTTCAAGTTTAGTCTCTAATTTTATTAGCTGGCTGTTAAATTCAATTGCTGTCATAGTTGTTGTTGTTTGTTTGTTTCTGTTAAACAAAAGTACAAAATAATTAAACACATATCCAAATAGCTATATGTCTAATTAGTTAAAAAAGCATATAATTCTAAATAAGAAACCGGAGAGAAAATCCCATAAATAAAGATAAATTCATCTTTTATTCGCATTCTTTCTAAATTACATTTTTTTTGATTTTTTTGTTCAACCTGGTTCATATAGGTTATCAACAAAATATCATTTTGCAATACTGTGTTAAATCAAGTGATATCAGAACTTGCAGAGGATACTTAAAGGCTTCATATTAACCTAGTATACAACATTTTAACGAGAAATCAAAATAATAAATGTTAATTTTTATTAAAAAAACAATGCGATTTTCTCAAACAGATAAGGAATAGAGAAATGGAGCCTCTATTGGTGGAATAAATTCCAGTAGGTCTTTAGGCAATTCCCTTAAGAAATTCTGAAAGCTCTGTGGGATTTGTAATTTTCACAATATTTGAAGGCATATTATTTACACGCTCACTTGCAAAACTTCCGGTGAGCAAGATGGTTTGAAACGGGAATGATTTGGCCAGTTTATGAACATAATTCTGATATTCTTGCGTTTGAATAGAACAAGTAAATGAAGTAAAAAGGTAATCCGGTTTTACCATTTTGGAAGTTTCAATCAAATCCTGGAAAGGAACTGAGCTACCCAAATAGTAAACCTGGTTCCCGGCCTTCTTTATTAAATAATAGAAAAACAACAAACCTAATTCATGGTATTCGCCCTCTGGCAAAAACACCACAAATTTCTTAGCACTCTGCACATCTGCTAAATGCAAATTATCGATAGCCACCATTAGTTTCTGTCTAAACAAGTTGGATACAAAATGTTCCTGGGCAGGATTAATAGAACCTGTCTGCCAAAGAATTCCAATTTTTTCAAAAAACGGGAAAATAATTTTTGTCACAGCATTTTCAAAGCCTTCATGCATGATGAATCTAGACAGGATACGATCGAACTTAAGTTCATCGAGATCCACCATGGCTATAATCATCCCTTCTATCTGGCTATCAGCACTACCCGACTCGTAGGATACATTCATTACTTTTTCAGATATGTCCGCATCAGATAACCTGGAAATTTCTGAGATACGCATCCCATTTCTGTTAAGAATAGAGATGTTTAAAAGTCTTTTAAGGTCGTCATCTGAATAATAACGAATATTCGTGTTGGTCCGTCTGGGTTCAATAACTCCATATCTCTTTTCCCAGATTCGTATTGTGTGTGCCTTAATACCGGATAAATTCTCCAGTTCCTTTATTGAGTACTTTGCCATGTTAGGTATTTATTAAGAAAACAAATAAAAACATTTGTTAGTTTAACGATGTATAATATTTTTAGTTCAAAACTTGAACAAAAAAAAATGCGTTTTGTTTAAAAGCTAGGATTAATCATAAAAAGAGCATCATGGAATTTTTCACTATATTTTTAAATGGTCTGTACTTCATTTTGGGAGGAGTAACAATTTTATGGATCATTAGTGTAATCATTAAAAATGCCAGCATTGTTGATATTGGCTGGGGACCGGGATTTGTCCTCGCTGCTGCAGTCTACTATTCCTTTCTCCCCCCCGCAGCCATAAAAACAACACTATTGTTAGCACTGGTAAGTATCTGGGGGTTGCGACTTGGCATTTACCTGGCTTGGCGAAATATTGGAAAAGGGGAAGATTACAGGTACCAAAAATTCAGGCAGGATTATGGTGCGCATCGTTACTGGTGGGTAAGCTTTTTCCAGGTATTTCTTTTACAGGGAATTCTGATGTGGCTAATTTCCTCGGCCATTTTGGGAGGAATGAAAATGCCTTACGAAGGTTTAAAAATTTTGGATTTCGTGGCCATTGGAATTTGGTTGATTGGCTTCTTCTTTGAATCGGTAGGCGATTTGCAACTGGCCCGTTTTAAAGCAAACCCAAAAAACAAAGGTAAAGTTCTAAACACCGGGCTATGGAAATACACCCGCCATCCCAATTACTTTGGTGATGCCACCGTGTGGTTGGCCTATGGACTCTTTTCCGTAGCTTCAGGTTATTACTGGCCATTATTGGGCTCTGCACTTATGATTTTTCTGATTATAAAAGTATCGGGAGTTAGCCTGTTGGAGCGCTCTTTAAAAACAAAACGTGAAGGTTACGACGAATACATCCGTAAAACCAGTGCTTTTATTCCCTGGTTCCCTAAAAAATAAATCAATACCATACAGCCACATACCGGTCTCACTTC
>CAYVSF010000155.1:0-6875 GCA_964453775.1 uncultured Bacteroidales bacterium | reverse complement strand
ACTATCCTTTTCAGACTGGAAGTATCCAAATTTCTTTTTATTTTCCTTCAGTGCATCACTACCATAAGGGTACTTTACGATAGAGGCCAGGGTGGAGTAGGTCAGGGCGAAGCCTCCTTTTCTTCTGCCATTGAACTGGTGACTTAGTAAACGAAGGGCGTTGGCATTTCCTTCGAAATTGATAAAATCATTCCACTGGTTTTCATCTACCAGCTCTTTTAGGTTTAGTTTACCTTCTTTTTTAAAGAATCGGGCTATGGCTTCTTCTCCTGCGTGCCCAAATGGCGGGTTGCCCATGTCGTGTGCAAGACAAGCCGCACCAACAATAGAATCAATTTCAGAAATCAGGTGATCTGCAGGTAATTTTTCTGCCTCGATTATTTTCCTGCTCACAGTGTTTGAAATTGAGCGGCCTACGCTTGCAACTTCCAGACTGTGTGTTAAACGATTGTGCACAAAAACACTTCCCGGAAGTGGAAACACCTGGGTTTTGTTCTGCAATCTTCTAAATGGCGAGGAAAAGATGATGCGGTCATAATCCCGCTGAAATTGTGTTCGGATATCTTCGGTTTTTTTTGATAGATGTTCTTCCTGGCCAAAACGAGCTGCTGAAAGAAGTTGGTTCCAATTCATCATTTTTATTCTCTTTAAAACAAAATTAACCTAAAACATGCATAAAAAAAAGAGCTGCACCCGTGGCAACTCTTTTTTACGATAGGCTGTTTAATTTATTGAATATCAGAAATGTTATTGGAAATTTTTAGCACTTTATAAATTTCTCCTTCTGCATCTCTTATTGGCGTATAGGTTTCAGCAAAAGTATATTTCTTTCCATTCACTTCTATTTGTGTTGTTTGTCGTTTTACCTGCCCGCTTCTCAAATCATTCCAGAATTTATCATAGTCTCGTTTTTGTTCTTTTGAAAATTCGATACCCGTGGAATGATGTCTTCCCAGCACCTCTTCTTTTGGTTGTTCAAGCAGTTTAAGGTAGTTCTCATTGACTTTTTGGATGTATCCGTCCAGATCATATTCAATGACATAGCTGGAAATATTGAGGGCTTCGATAAGGCCTTCCATTTCGGCTGTTTTGCGTGTCGACTCCTCTTGTGTGGCCTGCAACTCTTCCATGTTTTGGCGCATTTCCTCCTCCTGGGCGGCCATTTCTTCGGCCTGCTGCTGCGAACGCTCCAGCAGTTCGCTTGTTTTTAAGTTTACCTTAACAGAGTTAAGTGTTGAGGCGATACTTTCTGCTACTTTAAGCACAAATTCACGCTCATGCTCTTCAAATTCTTTGAAAGAGGCAATTTCCATAACGCCAAGCACCTGGTCTTCCAGTTTTAAGGGTACAATGAACAGGCTTTTTGGATTGGCCTCGCCAAGACCGGAAGTGATTCGAATATAGTCATTGGGAATTTCCGTTAGATAAATCTCCTCTTTTTCCAGAGCACAGGTTCCTACAAGTCCCTCGCCCAAGAGGATCCTCTTTTGCATATACTTTCTTCTGTTATAAGCATAAGTTGCCAGTAGGTTAAAGGTATCCTGCTCTTCCTCATTTTCATTTCTTATAAAGAGGCCGCCCTGGTTTGCTTCCAGGTAATTTACCAGATTCATGATAACCTGAAATGCCAATTCTTTTAGGTCATCATTGTTTTGGCGAAGTATATCAGCAAATCTGGCAAGACCTTCATTTGCCCATTTGCGTTTATCGTCTTCAGTTTTTCTTTTTTCTTCTTCATTGCGTGCCTTTGCCAGGCTGTCGCGCATATCTAATAAGCTTTTACCCAACGCATCTTCTTCGCTTAATAAATTCAGTTTTTTATCCAGCTCTCCTTCACCAATATGCTGTGCAAATTGTTGTTTCTGTATCAGGGCATCCACCGATGTGTTAAGCGCCTCTGCCATTTCAGCAATTTCATCGCTGGTTTTCACTTTCACTCTCATTGTTTCATCGATATGGCCTTTCGCCAGTCGCTGAAGTAAGTTGGTAATTCGGCTAATTGGATTGGTAATGTTTTTACTAATAAGGAAGATGATAAGGCTAATAATTAATATTCCTGCAAGTCCAACGATAAGCGAAATGATAAAACTTTGATTGGCCTCATCCATAATGGTTTCTACCGGAACGGAAATGGCTATCGACCATGGTGTATCTGTCTCACCAATATTGATGGGGGCATAGGAAAAATATACTTCTGTGCCATTTTCATCAAGAGTGGTATAATTAAAGTATTCGCCACCAGCAATTTTATCTGTAATATCATATTTCTCATTGTCTTCTTCAAAAACCTGTGCGATTTGCTTATTTAACAAATCTTTATCCGGATGCCCTGAAATAATTCCGCCATTCGAGGTCAAAAATGCATAACTGCCCTCAAAGGGTTTTATTTTTTCAACCATTTCCTGGAATTGAATAAGGGTAATATCATAGGAAATAACACCTGCATATTTTCCATCTTTTAGCATGGGAGCATTTAAGCTTGTCATCAATAGTTTTTCTGTTCTTCCCTCGGCACCCACATCAAGATAGGGTTCATTGATATGAGCTTCCAATTTGGCTTTTGTTTCTGCATATAGTTCGGAATCCCCATCCATACTTCTGTATTCAATGCTTTCTTTTATTTGGCCATTTTCACGCCATACTACATGGGAAATTCTGCCATGGGGTTTATCCCAGGTACTATCAATAGCACTTAATTCCCAACTATCCCATAAGGCATAAATAGTTGGATTTTTTCTAACAATTTTCAGGTACATCTGATGGATCATATCCTGCCATTCATCCTTCTCGTATTGTTCGAAGATGGAGAAAGCATGACTAATTGTTTGTACCGAATAAAACTGTGCATCTATAATTGCTTTTATCTCTTTGGCTGCCCGGTCCACTTTGCTATTGGTTAATTCGATGGCATCGGTGTAAGCCATTTTTCTGGCATTGAAGCTAATGTAGCCAATAGCTGCAAGATAAATAACAACTGATGAACTGATGATGAACAGTTGTATCTTCTGCTGTATTTTTAATTTAAAGTTCATTATGCTGTAAGATGGTTTTATGGTTTATTTTTGAATATCCGTTACATTATTTGATATTTTTAGGATTTTATAGACCTCTCCTTCCGCATCTCTAATAGGTGTATAGGTTTCTGCAAAGATATATTTTTTACCATGCACCTCAATGTGTGTGGTTTGTCTTTTCACCTTTCCATTTCTTAAATCATTCCAGAATTGATCATACGCCCTTTTTTGCTCGTCGGTAAAATCGATATTTCCCGAATGATGAGTTCCCAGCACTTCATCTCTTGAAAGCTCCAGGAGTTCAAGATAGTTGTCGTTCACATTTTGAATATATCCATCCAGGTCATATTCGATGACATAACTCGAAGTGTTTAGGGCCTCAATTAAGCCTTCCATTTCGGCACTTTTCCTTGCCGATTCTTCCTGTGTGGCCTGCAATTCTTCCATGTTTTGGCGCATCTCTTCCTCTTGTGCTGCCATTTCTTCGGCTTGTTGCTGCGATCGCTCGAGCAATTCGCTTGTTTTAAGGTTAATTCTTACCGAGTTAAGTGTGGAGGCAATGCTCTCTGCTACTTTGATGATAAATTCACGCTCATGTTTTTCAAAAACATTAAATGAGGCGATTTCAAAAACACCTAAGACTTCTTCTTCAAGTTTTAGGGGGACAATGAAAATACTGTTGGGATTGGCTCCACCCAGTCCGGATTGAATATTGATATAATCCTGTGGAATATCTGTGAGGAAGATTGGTTTCTTTTCTATGGCGCAGGTTCCAATCAACCCCTCTCCTAGTTCTATCGTTTTATTTAAAAACTTTCTTCTATCGTAAGCAAAAGCAGAAAGCAATTCAAAGGTATCTTGTTCTTCTTCATTTTCATTTCTGATAAATATTCCGCCCTGGTTGGCGTCTAAATAGTTTACCAGACTCATAATTACCTGAAAGGCAAGCTCCTTTAGGTTATCATTGTTTTGGCGTAGGATATCGGCAAATTTGGCCAGCCCTTCATTTGCCCATTTTCTTTTTTCGTCTTCAACTTTTCTTTCTTCTTCTTCCTGTCTTGCTTTAATAAGACTGTCTCTCATCTCTATCAGGCTTTGCCCCAGACTG
This sequence comes from uncultured Bacteroidales bacterium, assembly GCA_964453775.1. GTDB lineage: Bacteria > Bacteroidota > Bacteroidia > Bacteroidales > UBA12077 > CAYVSF01. Next base: position 2,753 of record CAYVSF010000155.1, on the reverse strand, counting down.
TCTCCGTCGCTTAACAAATTGAGTTCCTGATCAAGTTTTCCATTTCCAATATCTTTAGCAAATTCTTGCTTAGCCATCAAAGCGCCCACAGAGGTATTTAGCGCTTCACCCATTTCAGCTATTTCATCTCCACTGGTGATGTTTACTTTCATGTCATCACTGATATGTCCCTTTGCAAGACGCTTGAGCAACCCGGTTATACTGGAAATGGGTTGTGTAATGCTTTTTCCGATAAAATGAATGAGGACGCCCAAAATAAGAATGCCAAAAAGTCCTACAAACAGGGAAATCAGAAAGTTTCTATTGGCTTCCCGCATAATAACTTTCACCGGTGCAGAAATTGAAATGGACCATGGAGTTCCTGTTTCACCAACATGAACAGGAGCATATGCATAATAGGTCTTTTTACCTTGTTCATTTTGACTAACATATCCAAAAGTTTCGCCTGCTTTTATATTTTTTCTGATATCAAATTGTTCTACATCTTTTGGGAAAACATCTTTAATATTGGTGTTGATGAGATCATTGTTGGGATGACCTGCAATAATTCCTTCATTTGAGAGCATGAAAGCCACGCTACCTTCGTAGGGTTTGATTTCTTCCATCATTTTCTGGAAGCGATCCAGCGTTATATCAATGGCTACAATACCTACATATTGTCCGTTTTGAAGCATTGGGGCATTCAGGGTGGTCATCAAAAACTTATCCGCTTTGTTTTCAGTAAAAACATCAAAGTAAGGTTCCCAAATACTGGGTTTTTTTTGGGTTTTAATGTAGGCATAAAGCTCCGGATCGCCATCCATACTCCGGTATTCCATATTGGATTTCACTATGCCATTTTCTCTCCAGTAAATAATAACAAACCTGCCATAGGGTTTGTTATAGTCTTCCTGTATCATGTTTAGTTCCCAGCTGTCCCAAATGCTGTAGATGTGTGGATTGTTTCTGAAGATTTCTCGGTACATTTCGGAATAAAGCTCTTGCCATTTTGCTTGTTCCATCGTTTTGTAGGTGGCAAGAAAGCCCTGGGCAAGGGTTTTTACGATAGTCAGATCGGAAGTGAGCTGACCGCTAATGTCATTGGCAATTTGTTTTACTCGTTGATTGGTGGCGGTTTTTGCATCCTCAAAAGCCATGGTTCTAAACTGATAACTAATGTATCCAATGGCAACAATGTAAATCAGCACCGATGCACTAATGATGAAAAACTGTATCTTTTGTTGAATTTTCAGTTGCATTTTCATGATGGCGTCTTTCAAAAATGGTTTAAGGTTTTCTGCTAAATGCACTTGCTATATCAACATGGTGTATAGCTTAGATGAATTGTTTTATATTTTGTTTAATTGAAGTCTGAAATATCATTGGCAATTTTTAAGATTTTATATACCTCTCCGTCTTCATTGTATAATGGTGTATAGGTTTCGGTGAGAACAATTACTTCTTCATCAATTTTGATTTCAGTTTTTTGTTTTTTGATTTGTCCCTCTCTCAAATCATTCCAAAATTTTTGATAGTTTTTCGATTGCTCACCGCTGAGGCTCATTTTATCGGAATGGTGCAAGCCGATAACTTCATCTCTGTGAAGTTTTAGTCGATTTAAGAAGCGGTCATTGACATCAATGATTACTCCGTTTAAATCATACTCTATAACATAGCTGGAGGCATTTAAAGCATGAATGAGGCTTTCCATTTGTGTGCTCTTTCTGGCTGCTTCTTCCTGGGTAGCCTGCAATTCTTCCATGTTTTGCCTCATTTCCTCTTCCTGGGCAGCCATTTCTTCGGATTGTTGCTGAAATTTCTCCAATAGTTCATTGGTTTTAATATTAATTTTTACCGATGACAATGTGGATGCAATACTTTCAGCTACTTTTTCAGTGAATTCAATGTGGTGCTCTTCAAAAACATCAAAAGAAGCGATTTCAATTACTCCAAAAACTTCTTCTTCCAGTTTTAGAGGAACCAGGAGAAGGCAGCCCGGCGTTCCATCTCCGAGACCTGATGTGATTTCGATATAATCTTCCGGTATATCAGTTAAATAAAGGGTTTCTTTTTCAATGGCTACGGCTCCAACCAATCCATCTCCCATCTCAAACCGGGATTCAATGTACTTTTTCCTGTCATAGGCAAATGCCGAAAGCATTTCTATAACCTGCTTTCCATCATCATCTTCGTTGACCATAAAAATACCTCCCTGGTTGGCTTCCAAATAGTAAACCAGGTTTTTAATAATTTCATCCGAAAGCTTTTCCAGGTTGTCATTATTTTGTCTCAAGATATCTGCAAATTTTGCCAGCCCTTCATTCATCCAACGCCTTTTTTCGTCGTCTTCTTTTCGCTCCTGGTCTTCTTTTCTAGCTTTTACCAGGCTGTCTCTCATATCAATAAGCGACTGGCCCAGCTCATCATCATCGCTAAGCATTTTAAAATCATAATCTAAAATACCCCGGCCGATGTGATTGGCAAAATCTGTTTTTATATTCAGGCCTTCGATGGATGTATTCAGTGCTTTGGTCATCTCTTCAATTTCATCTCCCGAATTGATTTGAAGCTTCATTTTCCTGTCGATGTGTCCTTTGGATAATTTTTTTAGATTTTCAGTAATTTTTTCAATGGGGTTTGTAATATTTCTGGTAATAATATAAATGACGGAGGCCAGCAACAATATTCCTATAAATCCTACCAACAAAGAAATCATGAAATTTCGGTCCGCCTGTGCCATAATTGAATTAATAGGTACAGAAACACCAAGGTAC